>NZ_JALVAO010000034.1 GCF_027011145.1 Thermococcus sp.
CGACATCGGCATTCCGGAGGACAAAATACGCTTCCGCCAACAGCTCCCCGAGGAGAGGGCCCACTACTCACGCGACACCTGGGACGCCGAGATACACAGCGAGCGCTTCGGCTGGGTGGAGTGCGTGGGCATAGCCAACCGCGGTGACTACGACTTAAGCAGGCACATGCGCGAGAGCGGGGCTGACTTGACAGTTCTCATCCACTACGACGAGCCGAAGGTTGTGAAGAAGCTCGAGGTTAGCCTCAATCTCAAACGCGTCGGTCCGAAGCTCAGGAAAGATGCCAAGAGGATAAACGAGCTGATAAAGAGCCTGAGCGAGGAGGAGAAGCGCGAGCTGGTTGAGAAACTTGAGAAGGAAGGAAAGGTCACAATCGAGGGCTACGAGCTTGAGAAGGACGACTTCATAATCAAGGAAGTCGAGGAGAAGATAACGGGCGAGAAGATAGTGCCCCACGTTTTGGAGCCGAGTTTCGGTATCGACAGGCCCTTCTATCTGCTCCTTGAGAACAGCCTCGTCATCGAGGAGGACAGGACCTACCTGAAACTTAAAAAGGACATGGCGCCGATAGAGGTCGCGGTTTTACCGCTGGTCGCCAAGGAACCGCTCAAGAGCATAGCCTACGACGTCTTCAGAACCCTCCAGAAGGCGGGCTTTATAGCCGTCTACGACGAGAAAGACACGATTGGAAGACGCTACATGAGATATGACGAGATAGGAACGCCCTACTGCGTGACGATAGACAACCAGACGCCCGAAGATAACACTGTAACGATTCGTGACCGCGACACGAGGGAGCAGGTGAGGGTTAAGATAGAAGAACTGCCTGAGAAGCTAAGGGAGCTGATTTTTGGGAGCTAGCACTCCCTCTCGATGATTTTTTTCGATTTCTTTTTTCAACTCATCAAGCTGGGAACTCACGATGACCCATACTACCGAAAGGTCAACACCGAAGTAGTGATGAACGACAACGTTTCTAAGACCGACGATTCTCCTCCAAGGAACCGAGGGGTATCTCTCCCTCATTCAGGTAAGAACAGGCAGGGATTCCGTTTAGACATAGACCAAGTCCTCCTTGATATGTTCCCACAGTTCTTTTCTGCTCATAACGGCGTTTTTTGTAATAAGATCTACAGGAAGACCGAGAAGCTCCTCCAGATAGTCCCTGAGGTCAATTATCTCCCACCCAATAGGTCCTTCAAACTCAACGAGTATGTCCACGTCGCTCAGCTCGGTCTCCTCACCTCGGGCGTACGAGCCGAATATAGCTATTGACCTAACCCCGAAGCGTTCTCTGAGCTCTTCCTTGTGCTTTCTGAGAATGGCATCGATTTCCTTAAGTTTCTTGGTCATCGTTTCTGGGTAGTTCGTGAAAGTATAAAAGGCTTAGTGTGAACGCTCTCCATGCCGTCCAAAATCCACCTCATCTACAGGAGGATTCCAAACCGCGTTCTTGAGCGGGACGACGAGGTAATAGATGACTTGGGGGACGTTGTGATTGCCAAGTCTCGTTTCGAGGGCATGCTCACTCCTCTCAGGGTGAACGGCGTTGAGGTTATTAAAAACGGCTACACGATGGTCTACTTCGCCTTTGTTGGGAAGAACTACGACATTCTGAAGGTCTACGATACGGAAGGAAACTTTAAGGGCCTTTACATTGACGTTCTGGCATATACCAAGCGCGAAGGGAACGTAATCGAGATGCTGGACCTTTTCCTGGACATCTTCGTTTTCCCAGATGGCAAAGCCTTTCTTCTCGACGAGGATGAGCTTGAGATGGCCCTCAATTACGGCCTGATTGACAGGAGAACCCTCGAGTTTGCTTACTCAGTCGCTAGGGAGATACTCGAAAGGCTTAAACGAGGGGAGTTCCCACCGGAAATCGTCTGGAGGTATGAATGGAGGGAGTGAGATGGAGTTCTTGAGGGAGACAAAAGAGGGAACTATTTTGCTAATCTACGTCCAGCCCAAGGCCAGAAAAAACGAAATCGGGGGAATAAATGAATGGCGCGGTCGGTTGAGGGTCAAAATCAAAGCCCCGCCAGTTGAGGGAAAGGCCAACAGGGAAGTTGTGAAGTTCTTCTCGAAGCTCCTTGGGACGGAGGTCGTGATAGTAAAGGGCGAGACGAGCAGGGAGAAGGATTTGCTGGTGAAGGGAATGAATAAGGAAGAAGTGAAGAAGAGGCTGAAAATATAATCACTTCAAAATCCCTAAACTCTTGTTCGTCTTCCTTATGCTTTCCCACTTCTCTGCCATCTCGAACATCGCTCTTATGGCGTCAATGTTCTCAGGAACGACGTCGCTCTCCTGGTGCACCGCTTGAATGTAGAATAGCCTGTTTCCTCTCACACTTATGCTCTCCTTCCAGACCGCTATTTCGTAGAGGTTGTTCCACTCGCGGTGCAGGTCGCGGGCAAACTCTATAATCTGAGCAGTGCTTTCGAAGCCCTTCTCCTTCTCAAAGAGCAGAACTCTGGTGGTGTTCTCAAAGATATCAAGGACGTCCTTCTCGGTTATCGGCTTCTTAAGTTCAACCATGATGCTGTGAACGTGCATGAGCGTCGTGGGGACAACAAAAGCGGAAGTCTCAATGTTTATCGGGATTACCGTCTGGACATCTGGGCCATGATGAGATGGAACCGTAACGCTCGGCGTTATGGCGTTTATCGGCCCGCGCTTTGTGTCGTTCGGGTCGGCGGCCCTTCTTATCATCACGGCGTAAACGTAATCTATGTACTCCTGAATCGCGCTGAGTGTCCTGGTTAACCCCGTCGTGTTGCACGAAACAACCCTGACGTAGTCCTTACCTAGTGCTTTCTCGTAATTGGCCTGAGCCACGAAGGAAACCTCGGCAACGCTCGCCCTCTCACCGCCCTGAAAAACGGCCTTAACGCCTGCCTTCTCGTAGAGAGGCTTGTTCTTCGCCCCCATTCCGCCGGGAGTTGCATCAATTATCACGTCAACTTTCTCAAGGAGGTCGTTTAGGGTTCCGGCAACCTCAAAGCCCGCCTTCTCAAACCTCGGAAGGAACTCCTCGCTTGCGGCGTAAACCGGAATTCCCAGCTCTCTAGCGCGGTAAGCCCCAAAATCCGGCCTGGTTTTGGTTACACCGATGAGCTTCATATCGTCCTGCCTAGTTACGGCGTAAGCGACGCGCTTTCCTATTGTTCCGTAACCGTTGATTCCCACCTTTACCTTCCCCATGGTAACCACCGAAAATTTTACATCCATAAAATACTTAAGCGTTATTTTCACTCGTGGTGAAAAGGTTCTACGAATCAATCTTTTCATACCCACTAAAACTCTCTCCCGCTGGTGTTATAAGCCCTTTTTTCAAAGAATTACCGGTGGTGAAAATGTTCGCCGAGATACTGACGATAGGCGACGAACTCCTCACGGGAAACACAGTTGACAGCAATTCCGCTTTCATAGCGAAGAAGCTCACGGAAAAAGGCTACTGGGTAAGAAGGAAAACAACGGTGGGGGACGACGTTGAGGAGATTAAAACCGTTATCCAGGAAATCCTGAGCAGAAAACCCGAAGTCCTTGTGATAAGCGGTGGGCTTGGACCAACTCACGACGACGTCACTATGCTTGCCGTCGCCAAAGCCCTTGGAAGGGAGCTCGTCCTCTGCGTGGAGTGCCTTGAGAGGATTAAGAATTTCTACCGCGAGCTTTACGAAAAAGGCCTCATAGATGACCCCCAGCTCAACGAGGCCCGCAAAAAGATGGCCTACCTTCCGGAGGGAGCCCAGCCGCTGGAGAACACCGAAGGGGCCGCTCCCGGAGCTTACATCGAGCACAGGGGTGTTAAAATATTCGTTCTCCCCGGAATGCCAAGGGAGATGAAGGCAATGCTTGAAAAGGAAGTTCTCCCAAGGCTCGGCGAGAGGAAGTTCCTCCAGAGGAAACTTTTGGCGGAGATAACCGATGAAAGCAAGCTCGCCCCGATACTCAACGAAACGCTGAAGCGCTTTAAGGTCAGGATTCACTCCTCTCCGAAGGGCTTCGGGAAGTACATCGGCCTGATAATATTCGGCGAAAGCGAGGAGGAAATAGAGGGGGCGAAAGCCTTCATGGAAAGCCGGGGAATCCGGTTTGAGGAGGGCTGGTAACCTTTAAATTCTTCCTCCCAAGTCAGTCAGGGGTGAGAGGGTGCAGATAATTGAGGAGAAGCCCAAGGAGGGCATCGTCAAGGTAAAGACCGAAACACTGGACGACCTGTGGCACCTCTACCATATTATCGACCCCGGCGATGTCGTCTACGCCAAGACCCTGAGAAAGAAGGCCCAGCGAACTGACTCGCTGAGGGCCGAAAAGGTAGAGGTTGTCCCCGTTTACCTCGGGGTTAAAGCCGAGAAGATAAACTTCCACAAGTTCGCAAATCAGGTTCGCGTAACCGGGCCGATTGTCTACGCCAGCAGGGACGACGTTCCCCTCGGCAAGTACCACACCATAACAATCGAGGAGGGCACAGTTGTAACAATCCAGAAGCCCCGCTGGAAGGAACACCACATCGAGAGGCTTAAGGAGGCTGTGGAGGCCTCCAAGAGGGCCAAAGTGATGATAGTTGTCGTTGACGAAGGTGAGGCTGACATAGCCCTGGTGAGGGAATACGGCGTCGAGATGGTTGCGAGCATAAGGCGGAACCTCGGGGGGAAGCGCTACAACACCGACAGGGAAAGCGAGGAGAAGAGGTTCTTCCACGACCTGGCGAAGAAGATGGAAGAGCTCATCGAGAGGGAAAAGATCGAGAAAGCTATTGTCGCAGGCCCCGGCTTCGTTAAGGAGGACTTCTACAAGTTCCTCAGTGGGAACTATCCTGATTTGGCGAAGAAAGTCGTTGTGGAGGACACCAGCGTAACCGGAAGAACCGGTATCTACGAGGTCATAAAGCGCGGAACCGTGGACAGGGTTTACCACGAGAACCGCGTTGCGAAAGAGGTCCAGCTCGTCGAGAAGGTTCTTGAAAACGTTGCAAAAAACAACGGTCTAGCAACGTACGGTCTCAGGGAAGTGGAGGAGGCCATCAACTACGGTGCCGTTGAGACCCTTCTGGTTCTCGACGAACTTCTCAAAGGCGACCACAGGGAGAAAATCGAGGAACTGATGGACGCGGTCAGGTATTCGAGGGGCGAAGTTGTCGTCGTAAGTTCGGAGCATGAAGGGGGAGAAAAGCTAAAGGCTCTGGGCGGTCTTGCGGCACTCCTAAGGTTCAGGGTGAAATGAGCCCTTTGCTGTACAGCTCCACATAGGGATCGCCCTTAAACGTTGGAAACACCTTTTCTTCTCCGTTTTCAACTAAAACCCTCTTTTTATCTGCCGTAAACTTACCGAGCTCAAATGCAGTAATTCCGTTTTTATGTAATTCTGCAATTGATTGATTAGATTTTTCCGGGGGAGTTATGGCAATCAGCGTTCCCGTTGAGGAGACGCTCCAGGGCTCGAGGCCGTAGAAGTCCAGGACTTTCTCCACAAGGGGGTCAAGCCTCAGCCTCTCAGGGTAAACCACGAAGCCGAGGCCAGAGTTGTCAGCTATCTCATGGAGGGCTGTTAAGCCACCCTCGGTTGCGTCGTGCATGCCCCTGACAAGGGGTTTGGCTATCAGGGCATCTGGCAGAACCGTTTCTAGTCTGTAGAGCGAGCGGAGTTTCGATAGTTCCCCCGGAGTTAGGAAACCCTTAAGCTCATCGGCCCGGAAGTAAGCGGCCGATACCGCGAACTCAAGGGCAACTTTGTCCGTTACTATAATCCTGTCACCGGGCTTCGCCAGCGGTAGTTTGAGCTCTTCCCTTTTGACGAGCCCCATAGCGGTGGTTGTCGCAACCGGCTCCCTCACGGAGGGATAAACACCGGTGTGGCCCCCGATTATCGCGCTTCCAAAGCGCCTGCACTCTCCGTTAAGGTCATTCATTGTTCTCTCCAAAAACTCCCTCACCGTTCCCGGAGGGAGGACAAAATCCACGACGAGCCACCTTGGTTTTGCTCCAAAAACGGCCACGTCGCTCGAAGCGAAGTGGTATGCGAAGAAGCCGAAGGTCTCGGCCGGAACGCCAAGCGTTGGGTCCGTGGCGACGATTAGATAATGCTTCTCATCGTATTCGAGAACCGCCGAGTCGAACCCCTCCTTAGGCCCGTAGATTACCTTTCCGTCCTCAACTCCGAGGTTTGGAAAGATTACCTCCCTCAGGAGCTCGTTCCTCAGCTTCCCGGGGGGTAACTTCTCCATTTATCTCACCTGAACCTCTCTATTATCCGACGAACCTCTAAAAGCGTCTCCTCGTCACAATTCCAGCACATTATCTCGAAGCTCGGAACCCTGACGCTCACGCGAACTTTCCTCCTCCTCGCGATTTTGCTCACCTCGTAGTTAACCCTGTAAGCAAGGTCCATGAGTTCAGGGGTTACTATCTCCTCGCGGTCTATGTACTGGAGCGGACAGCCCTCGCGCCACTGCCTTCGTCGCGCGTGTTCATACATGCGGTAGGGCCTTATTCCGGCCTCCTCTGCGAGGGCCTCGACGTCCTCGGCGGTGTACTTTATCAGGGGCCTGAAGAAGGGAACCCCTATCCTTGGGATGTCGCAGAGCCTTATGTCAGTTTTGCACTGGTCGAGCAGAGCTCCGATGATTTTGTCGTTGGCGTTGTCGCCCTTCGCCAGAACGTCGAAGTCGTTGTTGAGGGCGAACCATTTCGCGTTCCAGAGCATTACCTTCTTACAGTTAATGCACACCGGGCCTTTCCTGCCCGTTGCCTCGCGGAGTAGGCCGTCCGTGACGTCAACGAGGTAGTGTTCAACCCCGAGCCGTTTGGTGAACTTCATCGCCCAGTTGAGCGTTTCCCTCCAGCTCCAGCGGTGGAAGAACGTCAGGGCGGAAACGTCGAGGCCGGCCTCCTTGAGCAGGTAGAGAGCTAGAGAGCTGTCCTTCCCGCCGGAAAAGAGCACAAGGATTTTTTTATTGTCAAGGTTAAACTTCTCGGCGAAACTTTTGAGGTCTTTAATAGCGCTATCAAGCATAAAACGGAAAGAATTTAAAAATTTAAAAAACCTCCGCTGATTGACTGTTCCTTACAAGTGCCCTGTACACCATCGTCAATGATATCGATGTGTATGGCTCAAGGAATATGGAAGCTATGAAATATCCCACTATCGGAATCAATGCTAGTGGAACGGCAATAACTATCATAACTATAAGGAGCACTATGAAGTACGCCAACAAGTCAAAGGCATTTTCCTTAACTAGCTCAATACTACTTTGAATTGCTGAAACAGCGTTCTTTCTCTGTAGGACTATCTCCTGTATCGTGAAGACTACAAGGAACAGCCATACTAGTCCAGGGATTACGAACAATGCAAGACCTATGAGTGTACCGAGGGCTATTATTATCGAAGCCACAAGCAAATCTGGAAATACTTCAAGCGTGTAATTTATAGCCTCGGTGTATCTTATGCTCCTTCCCTCAAGCTCTTCATTAGCCATGTAAACTAGCGCACCACTGACTATTAGTGAAATCACAAAGGCTATCAGTCGTCCTATGAACATGACAATGGACCCCACGTGATAGTTCAATCCCTCAATCAGGGCATTAAATATCGCAGGAACTACTGGGAGGATTAGGAAGTCTATGTTCCTTGATATAATGTCCAAGGGCTCAACCAACACTTCTCCCAGACTGAATTTCATTCAGTATCACCTCCAAGTAACACAATTTTGTTAGCATGTCAATTAAAACTTTTTCTCGAATTACTTCGAACCATCGCATATTTCATTCGAACCTCTGAGTTTTGTTAGGCCCACCAAAGATTTATTAAGGGCCTCGAGAACGCCATATGGAATTAGGAAAACCTAACGGTGATGAACATGATTGTGCCTTTAATCTCACTCCGTCCGGGCGAGAGAGGGATTGTTGTTGACCTGCGAGGTGGCCCAAACTTCAGGAGCAGGCTCTATGCCATGGGCCTAGCACCCGGGGCCATCATCAGGGTCCTTGAGAACTATCCCAGGGGCCCGGTCATAGTCGAGGCCGGCGGGACGAGGCTCGCCCTTGGAAAAGGAATGGCAATGAGGGTCTTTGTAAGAAAGCTCTGAGGTGACGAACATGGCAATGAAGGTCGTTGCCCTGGCCGGGAACCCCAACGTCGGCAAAACAACCATATTCAACGCCCTAACGGGGATGAGACAGCACGTGGGCAACTGGCCGGGCGTTACCGTTGAAAAGAAGGAGGGTGTCTTTGAACACAAAGGCGAGAGGTTTCTGGTCGTTGACTTGCCCGGCACTTACTCTCTCACAGCCCACTCTGTTGATGAGCTCGTCGCGAGAAATTTTCTCCTCAACGGCAATCCCGACGTTGTTGTCAACGTCGTCGATGCAACCTCACTCCTGAGGAACCTCTACCTCACGATGGAAATCTTTGAGATGGGGCTCAAGAACGTAATCATAGCCCTCAACAAGCTCGACCTTGCTGAGAAGAAGGGAATACGGATAGACCCGGTAAAGATGTCGAAGGCTCTGGGCGTTCCCGTCGTCCCGCTGAGCGCCAAGGAAGGAACCGGTATTGAGGAGCTCAAGGATAAAATCTGGGAGATGGCCAAGGGAAAGATAAAAACCAACCCTGTCCTTCCCCGCTACGACCCGGAGGTAGAGAGGGAGATAGAGCACATCTCGAAGTGTCTTTCCAACACGAAGCTCGCCTCAAGGTATCCCCTCCGCTGGCTGGCCATTAAGCTCCTCCAGCGCGACGACGAGGTTATGAAGCTCGTTTTAAGGTACCTCGGCGAGGAGAAGCTGAGGGAGATAATGACCCACATCGGCGAGGCTGAGGAACGCTACGGAAGGGCCATGGATCTGATTATAGCCGGCCAGAAGTACGAGTTCATAGACGGCCTGACCCACGAGTTCATGAGCTACGGCAAACCGCGGGAGACCCTCACAGACCAGCTCGACAGAATCCTCCTCCACCCGGTTTACGGCTTCATCGCAATGGCTTTCGTCTTCTACCTCGTCTTCAAGTTCGTCTTCGCCTTTGGAATGCCCCTTCAGGGGATTCTCAACGAGGCCTTCGCTAAATTTGGGGAGTGGATTGCACCGCATATCGCCAACAAGGCACTCGGAGGGTTAATCGTTGATGGCATCATCGGTGGCGTTGGCTCCGTCCTGAGCTTCTTCCCGCTGGTGTTCTTCCTATTCTTGGCCCTGTCTTTTCTCGAGGATTTGGGTTACATGGCGAGGGTTGCGGTGCTCATGGAGGGAATCCTCAGGAAGTTCGGCCTGCCCGGGAAGGCGATAATACCCCTAATCCTCGGCCTCGGCTGTAACGTTCCGGCGGTAATGGCGACGAGGACTCTCGATGAGGAAAGGGACAGACTGGTCGCGATGTTCGTCAACCCATTCATCCCCTGTTCCGCGCGTTTAAGCGTTATAAGCTTCCTCGTTGGGACTTTCTTCGGGGGAAACGCGCTCGTTGCCGTCGCCATTTACGTCCTGGCCTTCGCTGTTGCTCTACTTTCAGCGAAGCTTGTAAGCCGGTTTGTTTCTGGTGAGGAGAGCCCCTTCGTGATTGAGCTTCCGGAGTTCCTTCTACCGAGCTGGAAAAGTCTGCTCCTCCACTCATGGGAGAGGAGCAAGGAGTTCGTCCAGAAGGCGGGAACTGTTATACTGGCCGGTTCCATAGCAATTTGGTACCTCAGCAACTATCCGTTCCCCATCGGAACCGGAAAAAGCTACGCCGAGAGGCTCGGCCATCTGGTCGCACCCTATCTGCATCTCATGGGCCTCGACTGGAAGGCGGGTGTGAGCTTAACCTTCGGAATAATCGCCAAAGAAAACGTTATCTCAACATACAGCATACTCTATGGCGGTTTGAGCGGGGAAGCGCTCAGAAGGGCTATGATGAGTTCAATGAGTTCACTACAGGGCTTTGTCTTAGCAGTTGTCACGACACTCTACATACCGTGCATATCAACTATAGCAACGATAAGGGCCGAGAGCAACTGGAAGTGGGCGCTCGCGGTGACTGTCTACATGATAGCCGTTGCATCGGTCCTGGGAATCCTCATCTGGCACCTTGGAAGTGCACTGGGGTTGTGAAGATGGGGAAGATGGAGGAAGCCCTGAGACTTATCGGAGAGGGCAAACGCTTTCCCGAGGAGATTGCAAGGGAACTCGGGACGACGAAGGAAGAAGTCGAGGGCATCCTAGAACTCCTGAAGGCCCTCGGATACATAGAGGAAGTCGAGAAGGGGCCGTCCTGCGAAGCCTGCCCCCTGAGGAAAATCTGCCACGGGAAGTGCATCGTTCCGAAGGTCAAAGTGTTGAAACCGAGGTTCGAGCTGGAGAGAAACGGGCAATCATGAACGCTTCTTTCATCCCTTTCTTGGACATTGAATAGTCACCGGCGGTTAAAAGTTTCACCGTGAGTAATATATTTTACAGCCGTAAAACATATAAGAACACCTGTAGTATGCTTAAATGGTGAGTACCATGAAAGCGGTAATTTTAGCGGGAGGATTTGGAACAAGGTTAAGGCCACTCTCATCGACAAGACCAAAACCAATGATTCCAGTCCTCGGAAAACCCAACCTCCAGTACATCCTAGAGGCTCTAGAAAAAGTCCCAGAGATAGACGAAGTCATTCTCTCAGTTCACTATATGAGGGGCGAGATAAGGGAGTTCATAGATGAAAAGATGGCGGACTATCCAAAGGACATCAGGTTCGTCAACGATCCCATGCCCCTTGAGACAGGAGGAGCGCTTAAGAACGTTGAAGAGTACGTTAGCGACGACTTTCTCGTTATCTACGGCGATGTCTTCACGAACTTCGACTACAGGGAGCTGATAAAGGCCCACGAAGAGAAAGGAGGATTGATAACGGTAGCTGTAACGAAGGTCTACGACCCGGAGCGCTTTGGAGTCATCGAGGTCGACGAGAACGGAAAGGTCATTCACTTCGAGGAGAAGCCCAAGAGGCCGAAGAGCAACCTCGTCGACGCTGGAATATACATGGTAAACAAGAAGGTCCTGGAGGAGATTCCAAAGGGTAAAGAAGTTTACTTCGAGCGCGAGATTCTTCCAAGGTTCGTCGAGCGCGGTGAGGTCTTTGCATACAGAATGCCAAAGGGAACGTACTGGGTTGACCTGGGAACGCCCGAGGACTTCTTCTACGCCCACCAGATAGCACTTGACGAAATGGCCAGGGAGAACGGCTACTTCCACATAGCCGAGAGTGCCGAGGTTCCTGAAGATGTGGAAATCCAGGGGCCGGTTTACATTGACGAGGGCGTTAAGGTTGGCCATGGAGTCAAGATAAAGGCATACTCATACATAGGACCAAACACGGTGATAGAGGACAAGGCCTACATCAAGCGCTCAGTCCTCATCGGGAGCGACATAATCAGGGAGAGGGCCGAGTTAAAGGACACGATACTCGGCGAGGGAGTTGTGGTCGGCAGGGACGTCATCATAAAGGAGAACGCCGTCATAGGCGACTACGCCAAAATCTACGACGGACTCGTGATATACGGCGCAAAGGTCCTGCCCTGGAAGAAGGTCGAGGAATACGAGGCCTACATCAAGATTAAGCTCGACCCGACGAAGGTCAGGCCGGGACAGTATCCAGAAAGGTGTCCGCTTGGCCTTCCAGAGTGTATCTACAAGAAGTTCAAGGCAATAGCCGGTGAAAAACCGCCCTGTGACGAGTGTATCGAGAACCAGTGGCTCTTCTGAGTCCTTCGCTTCCTTACTTTTTCCTGCCCGTGACCCATAGGAAACACTCGAAGGGAGCTGTTTCAATTCTCTTAGAGTCTTGTTGCAACATATCAACCCCATAAGGATCGTCGAGTCCACCAAGATCTTTCAATTCTTCTAGAGTCTTATTGCAACTTCCTGAAGCTGTTCAAAAGTCGTTATGCCGGAGTTCACTTTCAATTCTTCTAGAGTCTTATTGCAACAAGCGGCCTCTCTGACGTTCTCGAGGTGCAGAAAGACTTTCAATTCTCTTAGAGTCTTATTGCAACGAAACGAGGAGGTTCTTGGAATCATTTACGAGAAGAACTTTCAATTCTCTTAGAGTCTTATTGCAACCCCCTCCTAAGCTTTTTTCCGTCATGGTCTAGGTCATCTTTCAATTCTCTTAGAGTCTTATTGCAACATGCTTGCGTCGGCTTCGCCAACTTCGTGACTGACGAACCTTTCAATTCTCTTAGAGTCTTATTGCAACAGGGCGGGATTTTCCTTGATTGGGTCTACAAGCGAATAAAAACCCTCGAATCTTATAAGTCTTTCCACAAAGGTGCCTTAAAACTCTCATCAAAAGCCCTGAATTCGAATGTTTTAAGGGGAATAACAACCAACCCAAGCCAGTACAAGCATTTAATTCACCAATGCACAAAACCATACACGAGACTTCCAGAGGCGTAAGCAGGCTTTGAATGGAGTTTTTCGGCCTTACAACACGTTTTCAAACAAAACATCGCATTTTCATAGGATTCAGCTAAATACAGGTGTTGTCATTGCCCCACTGGACATCTCGAAAAAATTTCGTTACAAATTATGCCGTAGAATAAAACGGTTTGTGTCACAATAACAAAACATTACTAAAAACTTCCAGAGTGATACCAGCCTCCAAAACATCGAGCTGAGAGATTTAAAGTGGAAAAACGCCAAAAGAAAGCTCTTCAGCGTGATAATACCCTAAAACCAAGCTCCCTGAGCTTCCAGATTATTTCAATCGGAAAGCCGACGACGTTGTAGTAGTCCCCCCTAATCCATTCGACCAGGAGGCCACCCAACCCCTGTATTCCATAGGCACCGGCCTTGTCCATGGGCTCTCTCGTTTCAACGTATGCCCGGATAAGCTCGTCGTCGAGCTCGCGGAACTTAACTTCGGTTGTTACGGCACCGGTTATCTCCCTTCCCCTATGGACGATACAGTAGCCGGTCGTAACCCTGTGAACCCTACCACTGAGGAGTTTAAGCATCTCATAGGCTTCCAGCTCGTCCTTTGGCTTTCCGAGAATTTTTCCCTCCACGCTCACAACAGTATCTGCACCAATAACGGTCCCGCCAACGCGCGAGTGAACTTCCAGCGCTTTTTTCCTGGCGAGCTCAACAGCACACTCCCCGGGTTTTCCTGAGCATCTCTCCTCAACGTTGCTCGGAACGACTTCAAAGTCCCCGATGAAACGCGAGAGTATTTCCCTCCTCCTGGGCGATGAAGAAGCGAGGACGAGCATTGACGCACCCCCAAACGTTAAAAGGAAAGCGCCCAAGTTGGATGGGCGATGACGACAATTTCGCTAGCTGACGCGTGATGAGTACCCTCGCAACCGAGCCTAGGCAAGGCACTCCTCTATTGCCTCCACTATGCACTCGATGTCCCTCTCGAACTCGAGGACCGAACAGCGGTTTCCGTCTATCGGTGGGCAGTTTTCTGCAATCCTTCTGAGCTTGACGTGGAGAATTCCCTTCCTTCCGTCCTTTTCGATTGTGTATTTCCTGTAAAGAACGTCGCAGTCATCTCCCTCCGGCTCCTCGACGGTTACCGTGAAGTTCGCCCTGAGGACTCTGTCAATCCCGTTCACGATTTCCATGGCTATGTCGTAGCTCCTGTCCTCGATGACGAGGGGCACGCAGATGTGCTCCATGTTGTGCTTGTCGAACTTATAGAAGGTCTCGGGGATTACAACGACGTCGTACTTCATCGACACCACCGGGAAAAGAAGGGAGGAGGAGTTTAAAAGCCTGTCTCAGGGAGATTGAGCCAATCCACCAAGGTTCTTTCGCAGGAAGCTGACAGTTAAATACACAAAGGCGCTTACCCAGAGGAAATCGCCGATCAGAACGGCCGATGAATAGCCACTCATCGCCAGCAGGTACGAGGCCAGACCGCCAAGGAACAGAGACCAGAAGAGCTTGTCCCCCCATAACCTCATGGTCCCATCTCCGAATCTTTATTATCAAAGAAAGTTGGAAGAAGAGGTTAAAAGGCTTATGTAGTCGCCCAAATGGGGATTCCCGCGTCGATAAGTCTCTTGAGTTCCTTGCCTATGGGCGTGCTCTTGCTCACTTTGACGAGGCCCTTCTTGCTCGGCGTGGCGGTAAAGACGTACTGCTCGCCACCGTAGAACTTCAGGGGCTTTTTGGCGTAGTCGGGTGAAACCCTCAGGACTATCGTTTTCTTCTTCTCCTCGACCTCCACCGGGATTTTCTTCTTGGGCTTCTCAGCTTCCCTCTCGGCGAAGCTCTTAACGTCTATGCTTATACCTATCCTCTTTTCCAGTTCGGTAATCCTCTTCCCCTTCTTGCCGATTATAGCTGGAATGTCGAACTCATCGGCGTATATCACGGCTTTGTGCGGGCTGACTATCTCGACCTCGGTGTAAACGTCGGGCAGGAACTTTTTGATTTCCTGCTTGAGCCTCTTCTCGGCGAGCCTTAAAGCAGGAGCTTTTTCCTCCCTCTTTACCGGAACGACGCTTATCTCCTCGCCGTAGGTGTAAATCTCGTACTCTAGTTCACCCGTCTCGAAGTCCCTCACCTCTATGACGGGTCTCGCAAGGTCTTCCTCCTTCATTCCGCTCGGGACCTTGACGAGGTACTCAAGCGTCAGAACCTTGGCAACGTTTCCTGCCTTGATGAAAAGGACGGTGTCAACTATCTGCGGTATCATTCCAAGCTCAACCCTGCCGATGAAACGCTGTATCGCGTCTATTGGTTTAGTCGCGTGAACAACTCCGACCATTCCAACGCCCGCGAGCCTCAGGTCGGAGTAAATCTTGAAGTCGCTTGTCTTCCTCATCTCATCGAATATCGTGTAGTCAGGTCTCACAAGGAGGAGTATGTCTCCGGTCAGCTCCATTCTACCGTTTAGAGCGGTGTACTGGGTTATTTCTTCACTAACCTGCAAATCCCTCGGCTTTTCCATGGTCTTGACAATCTTGCCCATCGAAGCGTACCACTCCGCCAAGGCCTGCGCGAAGGTCGTCTTCCCCTCACCGGGGGCGCCGGCTATGAGAATGCCCTGGGCCTTGTCCTTGAGCCTTTCAAGTAGCTTCTCGCTCAGCTCGTAGTCCTCTATGCTCAGCTTTTTAACGGGCCTGACCGCTGTAATCTCTATTCTGTCCGCAAAGGGTGGTTTGGCTATGACGATACGGTAGTTCCTCAGCTGAACCACAGTTGCTCCGGGTTCGTCCAGCTCTATGAAGCTGTCCGGTTCTCTCTTTGCCCTCTCAACGATGTCATCTGCTATCTCGTGAAGTTCCTCATCGCTCAGCGGTTCATCACGAATGGGAACGAGCTTCCACGCTCCGGGTTTGCCTTTCTTCGCCAGTGGCCTTACGCCGGCCTTGAGGTGCACGCTCATTGTTGTTTCGTCGAAGAAGTCCTCGAGCCTGTGGCGGACTTCCCTTTTGGCGGTCAGGTAGATTACGTCTATGCCCTTCGCTATGGCTATGTCCCTCTGGACCTGATCGCCGGTTATCAGGGTGGCGTTAAGGGTTTTTGCAGTCTCACGAACCATGTGGTCTATCTCGCCGGCTTTGGCCCTTCTAATTTGCCACAGCTCCGGTCTGTCGCCATGAAACTCGAGGAGTATCTTACCCTTATCTGCCATGTCGCGGAGCTTCTTGAGTTCCTCAAGGCCTGTATGACCTATCGCCTTGCCTTCGTTGGCCTGGTGCTCTATTTCCGCTACGACGGCCTCTGGAACGACGACCTTTACCTTCTCGTCGAGTGTTGAGAGGAACTGGGTTAGCCTTCCATCAACTATCACGCTCGTGTCCGGAACAAACACCCTCATTTTCTCACCCAAATGAGCCTCGGCTAAAGGTTCATAAAGGTTTAGGAGAAAACCAGACGGGTGGGATGATGGGCAGACTGATTTCCATCGCCAGCGGAAAGGGCGGAACCGGGAAAACGACCACCACCGCGAACCTTTCGATAGCCCTCGGCAAGATGGGATACAAGGTTCTGGCAATTGACGCCGACCTGACGATGGCAAACCTCAGCCTTGTCATGGGAATAGACGACGCCGAGACTACAATCCACGACGTTCTCGCCGGTTCGGCCGATATAAAGGACGCGATTTACGCTACCAGCTATGACAACGTTTATCTGATTCCCGCGGCTGTTGACTGGGAGCACGTTGTTAAGGCCGACCCAAGGAGGCTTCCCGGCACGATAAAACCCCTAAAGCCCCACTTCGATTTCATAATCATAGACTGCCCCGCGGGCCTTCAGATGGATGCTATGAACGCCATGATGAGCGGTGAGGAGGTAATCCTCGTAACCAACCCCGAAATCTCGTGCATAACCGACACGATGAAGGTTGGAATAGTTCTTAAGAAAGCCGGCCTGGCAGTTCTCGGCTTCGTCCTCAACCGCTATGGAAGGAGCGACAACGACATTCCTCCAGATGTTGCGGAAGAAGTTATGGAAGTTCCACTCCTCGTCGTGGTTCCGGAGGATCCGAAGGTGAGGGAGGCAACACTCGAAGGCGTTCCGGTGGTTGAATACGCTCCAGATTCGGACGGTGCGAAGGCCTTTATGGAGCTTGCCGAGACTGTGGTAAGAATAGCGGGCTTCAAGGCGAGGGTGATGGGATGATTCTGACATTCATAGGAACGGCTGGAAGCGGAAAAACGACCCTGACAGCGGAGTTCGGAAAATACCTGGAGGAAAACGGCTACGCGGTCTCGTACGTTAACCTCGATACCGGCGTCAAAAAGCTCCCATATAGACCTGACATTGATGTCCGCGAGGAGATAACGGCGTGGGAACTCATGGAAAAGGGGTTAGGCCCAAACGGGGCCATAGTGAAGAGCTACGACATCCTCGCGCCGAAGGTGAACGAATACGCGGAGAAGATTAGAGAGCTGGAGAAAAAATGCGACTACGTCCTCATAGACACGCCCGGCCAGATGGAGACGTTCCTCTTTCACGAGTTCGGAGTAAAACTTATGGAGGCCTTTCCAGATGCACTCGGCGTTTACCTCTTTTCACCCGAAATCCTTAGAAAGCCGACCGACTTCTGCTTTGCACTCTTCTTCGGGCTGATGATTGACCTCAGGCTCGGCATAACGACTGTCCCTGCTCTGAGCAAGGTCGATACGGTGGAAGACACTGGAAAACTGAGGAAGTTCCTTGACGATGTTGAATACCTCACCGCGAGGCTCAAGCTCGAGCCATCAACACAGGGGTTGCTGGCTTACAGGCTCTGCTCGGCCCTCCCCGAGCTGGCCCCACCGACGAGGGTTCTCTATCTGTCGGCCAAAACGAGAGAGGGCTTCGACGAGCTTGAGACGGTGGCCTATGAGCACTACTGCACCTGCGGTGATTTGACCTGAACGGATGTTCAAAGGGCTCATCAGTAACTGCAAACTCCCCCAAGTGGAAAGGGCTAAGCCTTTTCTTTAACCCTTCAAAATTCCATGGGTGACTCTCATGTGCCTCATCGCCGGAGGAGTTGATGGCGAACTCAGGGAAAAGCTCATAAGGATGGCGCTGGCCGGGAAACACAGGGGACCGGACAGCTTTGGGGTGTGGACCGACGAAGGGACGCTTAAATCGAGCGACTTCGCACGACTAAGCGAGATTCCGGGAGGGAAGATAGGGATTCTCCAGTGCAGGCTGGCCATGACCGGTTCGAAGGAATTTACACAGCCCTTTGTGAACGAGCTGGCCCTGGTTCACAACGGTGAAATTTACAACCACGGCCAAATCCGGATTTATCTTGAAGGGAAAGGTGTCTCCTTCGAGAGCGACGTTGACAGCGAAGTGGTTCTAAGGCTCATCGAGTTCTTAAGGGAAAAGGGCATGAGCTTTCCGCAGGCGGTCAAGGAGGCAATGCGCTGGCTTGAAGGAGATTACTCCGTAGCTTTTTCCGACGGTGAGAGGATTTACCTGTTCAGGGACCCGATTGGAATAAGGCCCCTCTACTTCTCCCCCAGCGGTTTCTTTGCCAGCGAGAAAAAGGTTCTATGGGCAATCGGGGAGGAAGCCATTCCCGTCGAACCCGGCGAGCTGGTAGTCCTCGGGAAGGGAGTGAGGAGGACCCGGCTGTTCTCGCTTGCAGGACTCGGTGGGAGGTATCTAAAGGAGAGAAGCCTTCTCAGGGGACTTGAAAACGTCCTTGATTATTCCGTTTCCCTCAGGGCAGGAGAAAGGACGGGCGTGCTCTTTTCCGGCGGACTGGACAGCACGCTGGTGGCCTTTCTTGCTTCAAAGCACTCCGATGTGGTTCTCTACACTGCCGGAACCGAAGACAGCCCAGACATAGAATGGGCAAGAAAGGTGTCGGAGCACTTCGGCTGGGAGCTGAGGGAAAGGATTTTCACGCTTGATGATGTAGAAGAAGCTCTCAGAAATGTAATTTTTGCAATCGAAGAGCCCAACCCAATGAACTTGGCCATTGGAATCCCCCTCTACTTCGCCACCGAACTGGCCGGAAAAGACAACGTTAAAGTTCTTTTAAGCGGACAGGGGGCAGATGAGCTCTTTGGTGGCTACGCCAAGTACCTCGAAAGGCCCGAACTGATGTGGGAGGACATTCTAAGTATCTCGGAGCGGAACCTTGCCAGGGACGATAAAATAGCCATGCTCAACGGTGTTGAGGGGCGCTTTCCGTTCCTGTCGCTCCCGGTTGTAGCCCTTGCCCTTAGAACACCCCCCGAACTCAAGATTTCCGGCAACGAGCGGAAAGTAATCCTCCGGAAGCTCGCGCTCAGAGTGGGAATCCCGGAGTGGATAGCGGGGAGGGAAAAGAAAGCAACCCAGTACGGAAGCAGGGCCCAGAGGCTTCTTGAAAAGCTCGCCAAGAGGGAGGGGCTCTCGCTGAGGGGCTTCACGGAGAAGCTTTTCCACGAGGTCTTTCGGAACGCTTTTTAACTTAATCTCCAACTTTGGGCCATGAGAATCCTCATGGTCGGCCACTATCCACCCCACGGCGGGGGAGTCGCGAGGCACCTCGACAACCTAGTGAGGGAACTGAGGAGAAACCACGAGGTTCACGTCCTCACATACGGGCCCGTTAAGGTCAGGGAGTTTGAGAAAGACCTCGTTCATCAGGTTAAAGTCCCCCCGATTTACGGCCTCAGGGGAACGAGCTTCGCGTTTCTCGGTGCGAAAAAGATAGCCAAACTCCACAGGAAGTTCAAATTCGACGTAATCCACGCCCACTTCGTCGGGACGACGAGCTACGCCGGTGTCCTCGCGAAAAGACGGCTGAAGCTCCCTCTCGTCGTTACCGCCCATGGAAGCGATTTGGAGCATACCGCAAAGCTGACCATCGGCAGGTTATACGTGGGGGAGAGCCTGAAAGAGGCCGACAGGGTAGTGGCGGTCAGCCATCATCTGGCAAAGCTCGCTCTAGCTCTGGGTGCCCCCAAAGTTAGGGTCATTCCCAACGGGGTTGAAAAGCTGGAAGAGGTTGAATCGGGGAGGAAGTTTATCACGTTTATCGGGGCGTTGCGGGAATATAAGTCCCCAGAAACCTTCATCGAGCTTGCAAGATACTTTCCCAACGAAGAATTTCTTGTCGTTGGGGATGGCCCCCTAAGGGAGAAACTTGAAAAGAACGCCCCCCCAAACGTCCGCTTCCTCGGTTACAGGAAAGATGTTGGGAGAATCCTTTCCCAGAGCAAACTCCTCGTTCTCCCTTCCAGAAGGGAGGGGTTTGGCCTCGTAATCCTGGAGGCTAACTCCTTAGGAGTTCCGGTCGTTGGGAGAAGAACCGGTGGGATTCCCGAACTGATACGGGAGGGGAAGAACGGGCTTACCTTTGAAACCTTTGATGAGCTCCTCAACGGGGTTAGAAAACTCCTTGAGCCAAAAACCAACAGGAAGGCCGGAAGAATCGGGAGGGGCGTGGCAAAGCGCTATTCCTGGAAAGATGTTGCCCGCGAGATTGAAGACCTTTACAAGTCTTTACTGGAATAGCTTTTTAACCGGCCCTGCAAGGTTTTTTGCGGGTGAGAGCATGACGGTAGTAATAAACATGCGAGACGGTCTGGACGAGCGAAAGATTAAAGTTGCCGGAAGGTTCATCCTGGAGGGAAAGCTAGTCGCGTTTCCGACGGAGACGGTTTACGGCCTCGGGGCCGATGCACTCAACGAAAAAGCCGTGAGGAGGATTTTCGAGGCCAAGGGCAGGCCGGCCGATAACCCGCTCATAGTCCACATAGCCGATTTCAACGACCTGAAAAAGCTCGCGAGGGAAATCCCAAGGGAGGCGAAGCTTTTGGCCGAGAGGTTCTGGCCGGGGCCTTTAACACTCGTCCTGCCCAAGAGGGAGGAAGTCCCGCTCGTCACCACGGGTGGACTCGACACGGTTGCTGTTAGAATGCCGGCCCACGAGATAGCACTGGCTTTGATACGGGCGAGCAAACCGGTCGCGGCGCCTTCTGCCAACATAAGCGGAAAACCGAGCCCCACCTTGGCGGAACACGTCATAGACGATTTCTATGGCAGGATAGAGGCGATAGTGGACGGGGGAGAAACAAGGGTTGGGGTCGAATCAACGGTCATAGACCTGAGTTCAGAGAGACCGACCCTTTTAAGGCCCGGAGGATTGCCCCTTGAGGAGATTGAAAGGGTCATCGGTCCCGTCGAGATTCACCCTGCCGTGAAGGGAAAGGCCGTTGACCTGGCGAGGGCTCCGGGAATGAAGTACAAGCACTATTCCCCAAACGCCCAGGTTCTGGTAGTTGAAGGCCCAAAAGAGAGGGTCAGGGAAAAGATTAAGGAACTCGTTGAGGAGTACCGCTCGAAGGGCTACCGCGTTGGCGTCATGGCCACCGAAAAGCTCGAGGCCGATGAATTCTTCCATCTCGGAAAGACCGTTGAGGACGTTGCGAAAAACCTCTTTAAGGCCTTACGAGAGCTCGACAGGCGTGGTGTGGACGTTATAATAGCCGAGGGAGTAGAAGAGAGGGGCCTTGGCCTTGCAGTCATGAACAGGCTCAGAAAGGCTTCGGGTTACCGAATAATAAGGGCTTAAGCAACGCTTAAATATTGCTTTCGATTAAATCTACCCGATTTGAGTGAGTGGGGTGAGGACTTTGATTTCACCTGGTATTGATGCTTCACCTGAAGAGCTTGAAGAGCTCGGGTTCAAATACATAGACGATGGTAAAGTCAAAGATGGACTCAAGCTAATCCTCAGAGCGGCCAAAGGGTATGAAGAGAAGGGGGATAAAGAGAACGCCGCAAGACTCTATCACTACTTCGGATACTTTTTAGCAAGAAGGATTGGGATAGAAAAGGGTAGGCCTTCACTTCTCAAAAGTGCCTATCTGTATATTGACCTGATTGAAGAGGAAATATCCAAACCCGAGGTTGATATAGATCTCCTCGATGAATACTGCTTTACGGTTCTTGAAATCTTTGCTACGCTCAAGGATACCCGTCTTTTAAGAAAGTATGCCCTTGAATTTGCGGGAATTTATGAAGATCTTGGAAACTCTTACGAGGAAACTGGGGATATAGGATTGGCAATAAGGGCGTATGAATCGGCTTTCAGATATTATACCCTTTCCAGATCCCCGGATGATGCAAAGAGAATTGCAGAGAAGCTCATAACCCTCTACGGACAGGTCGCGGAAAAGAAGGTTAATGAAGGCGATGCTGGAGGTGCCGCTGATGCATTCTACGAATTGGCAAGGTATACTAGGGTAATATTCGGCTACGATGCTCATTTCATAGAAATGATGGACACCGCAGCAAAGAATTATGAAAAGGCCAGCAAGCTTGCTTACTCAGAAGGCGACCTCGATAAAACAACCACATACTTAGTTAAAGCTCAATATGCCTATCTGTTGGCAGGAAACAACGGAAGGGCCAAGCTTATAGGGATCAACACCATCAGAATGCTCAATCAAGTAATCAGTACCTATCGAACTGCTGGAGATGACAAGAACGTTTCCAGGAAACTCTTGGAAGCAGCTGAGGCCCTGATTGGGATAGGAAAGATTGACGAGGCTATGGTTGCCTACAAGAATGCTCTCGAAATACTTAGTGATTTGGGAGTAAAGACAAGAATAAGACTGGCAGTTGCCAAGGTCTATGCATCGCAGAAAACTTCAACCGAAGTTATGGACGAGATTGACATTGCAGAGTTCTACCTTAAAAAGAACAATCTTGAAAAGGCATTTGAGGTCGCTGACAAGATACTGGAAAAGAGGGACGAGCTTGCCGAGATAAGGAGAAAGATACAGGAGGCAGAGGGCATCACTGAGTTCTGAGTTCCGCCCTTGGAATCGGGACGTGGTATGGAAGGCGCATCTCCTTGGCTATTACAATCAGCATCGGAGTGAGCTCGACGGAGAGGAAGTTGACAACCTCAACGAGCAGAACCGAGTCAAGCTTCTTTTCATCTTCCCATGCCGTTAGAATCGCATCAATCTTGTCCTTCTGAGGAGGCATGTACAGGATTGCTCCCTTCACGGAGGCCCTCGCAATCTGGGGGTTGTACTCGACCTGGAAGTCAAAGAGAACCTCGATACCGTTTATCTTTCCTGTGGGAGTCCTTATTTCACCGAGGCGGAGCTCCTCTATCTTTGGAGATAACTTGACCTGTATTTCTCCCGGGGGGATGTTGGACGTCAGTTTCTCCATTTCGACCTTCGTTATGTTGTATCCCAGCACCGGCATTTTCTTCACCACCCGTGAGTTATCGGTTACGTATAAAACGCTATCGGTAGGTCTTTAAAACTTCCCGCAAAATTCCCACCGATGCCAAGGGAAAAGGTCGTTCGAATCTGGGACGAGCGCGAGGTAATTTACACCCCCAAGAGGTGGCGCTACCTGTGGGAGAAGCGTGAAAAAGCCCTAAAAATCATGGAGCGCCTGGCCCAGTTTGACCCCCTCCTCTACGGTAGCGTGGCTAGAGGAGACGTCCGAAGGGACAGCGACGTGGACATATTCATACCCATTAAGGTTCCGAGCTACCTGATTGAGCTGGCCCTCGAAGGCCTCGTTAGGAGAAGGAAAATAGTCATGGCAACCCCGTGGCACCTCATCAAAGGCGTAATCGAGATTGATGAGGAAACCACCGTAACCTTTCCCCTCATAGAGCCAACGGATAGAGAGCTCGACTTCTACCGCTGGGGTGGGGCTATAGACCTCTGGGGTCTCAAAACAAAGGAGCGCGTTCCGGGAGTGAACAAGAAGCTAATCCTCATAGTCCCAACGGAGAAGGGCCACATAGAGCGGGAAGTCGTCGGTAGGGAGAGCGAGGTCGCGAAAACCCTTGGAGTGAGCGTTGATACCGTCATCGAGCGCGTCCACGTCCTCACGAGGAGGGACGCGATTGGGAGAACCGGGATTTACCTCAACGAAGAGGTTCCCGACTGGATGACCTTTGAGGAAGCCCTGAAAATCATAGCCGACCGCGACCCCAACGTGAGGAGAAAGGTTAGGGAGCGGGGAGGGGTTTAGAAATCGTTAAAATATTTGAGAACGAGAAAGGAATGGTGTGAAAGATGGAGGTCACCAAAATTGAAGTTCCATCTGAATTTGTGGATGATGTTCAGAAGTATGTGGAAAGACTAAAACGGAAAAAGCGTATCCTTCAGAAAACCTTCGGAATACTCAGGGGAGAAGAGAAGAGCGCCACCGAGCTGAAGGTGGAGATTTATGAAGAGCTTTATGGTTGATTCCAGCGTCATAATAGAGCATCTAAAAGGTAACCCCAAGGCGATGGCAATTCTTGAACTCCTTGTGGAGTACGATGCGAGGGGATGCATAAACGATGTGGTGGCCTCAGAAGTCATTTTCGTCTATCTGAAACGCATCACTGGAAGGAGCTACCTAACACTCAAGAAAGAGAAGGAGCTTGTGAAAAGAGCCGAGAAGATTCCCCTGTATGAACTGCTGGAGGAGTTCAGGTTTCTGGATGTAAACGAGTTCGTGTTTGAGGAGGCAAAGAGAATAATGGACGAACATGGCCTCCTGCCAAACGACGCCATTATACTCGCTACTGCAAAGTTTTATAGGTGTTCTGCACTCATAACGCTCGATTCAGATTTCATTGATGCATGCGAGAAGGAGGGCGTCAAACCGATAACCTCTCTTGAGACCCTTAAAAATGAACTAAAAGAAGGAAAAGAAGGGGAATAAACTCAGCTCTGACAGCACTTCTCTTTCATACTTGCTGGTAAAATCTCCTTGAAGCCCGTGTACTTCCAGAGGACCTTCGGGAGCTTTACGATGCCTTCCTCCGTCTGGTGGTTCTCGAGGATAGCTACGATGGCCCTCGAGGTGGCTATGGCAGTCGAGTTCAGCGTGTGGACGAAGCGTGGCTTCTCGTGGGTTTTGTCCCTGAAGCGGATGTTTAAGCGTCTCGCCTGCCAGTCGGTACAGTTGCTCGCTGAAACTACCTCGCGGAACTTACCCTGACCGGCCATCCACGCCTCGATGTCGTATTTTTTAGCTGCCACATAGCCCAAATCACCGGTGCAGATGTTCACCACGCGGTATGGAATCTCAAGCTCCTGGAATATTTCTTCGGCGTTGGCTATGATTTTCTCGTGCCAATCCCAGCTCTCCTCTGGGCGAGAATAGACGAACTGCTCGACCTTGTGGAACTGGTGAACGCGGAAGATTCCCTTCGTGTCCTTTCCAGCTGTGCCGGCTTCCTTCCTGAAGCAGGGGCTAACTCCTACGTAGAGGAGCGGTAAATCCTTTCCGTCAAGGATTTCGTTGGCGTGCATCCCAGCCAGGGGGTGCTCGGCCGTTGGGATGAGGTAGAGGTCCTCGCCCTCGACTTTGTATATCACGTCCTCGAAGTCCTCAAAGGTAGTGGCACCTTCCTCGACGAAGCGCCTGACCATGTAGGGTGGAATAACCGGGGTGAATCCCTTCTCGATGAGCTTGTCCAGTGCGAAGCGGATTAAAGCTAAATCGAGAATTACCAGTTCATTCAGGAGGTAGTAGAAGCGCGAACCACTCACCTTCGCGGCCCTCTCTAGGTCGGCTCCCCTCAAAAGCTCAAGC
Source organism: Thermococcus sp. (assembly GCF_027011145.1). Classification (NCBI taxonomy): domain Archaea; kingdom Methanobacteriati; phylum Methanobacteriota; class Thermococci; order Thermococcales; family Thermococcaceae; genus Thermococcus; species Thermococcus sp. The sequence goes on from NZ_JALVAO010000034.1 coordinate 24,989, forward strand.
ATGTCAACGTGAAGCCTCGGCCTCCAGCTCAAAACCTCGTATTCCATCTTGCCAAGGCTTTGCTCCTTAAAGCTTTCAAGGAACCCTTCCCAGACCTTGGCTTTGCCCCAGAACCTTATCGGCACGTTGTCCTCGTCGCTCTCTCCAACCGGAACGCTCTCGTGGGTGATGTTTGGGAGTCTCCAGAGGTAGTAGTCTATCTTCTTCCTCAGCTCCTCGACTTCCTTTTCGAGCTCCTCAATCTGCTTGACTATCTCGTTGCTCCTCGCGAGCAAATCGTCTATTGGTTCACCAGCCTTCTTGCGCTTGCCTATCTGTATAGCAAGCTGGTTGCGCTCCTTTCTGAGCTGGTTTATCTTCTTCAGGTTCTCGCGCCACTTCCTGTCGAGTTCGAGAATTTCGTCAATCCATTTGACCTTCTCGGTTTCGCCCCTTTTGATGAGGTCCTTCTTCACCAGCTCGGGGTTTTCTCGGATGAGCTTTATGTCGAGCATAGCCAACACCTGAGGGAAGAACGGCACCGCGTTTAAAAAAGGTTTCCTAACCTACACGAGCACCTACACAAAAGCGCTATAAGAAGGCTAACCCAAACCCTTTGAGGGGCCGGCGCGATGAGAGTGGCTTATTCCTCCCTTCTGAGCAGGTATGAAAGCCTCTACGAGAGGGCCCTTGAGGAAGGCAATGCCGGAAAGGCGCGTTTCTTTGCCCTCCAGTGCGCCGGCCTTTTGAGAAGATTGGCCTCTGAGGAGTTGCAGTTCTCCCACTACTACCTCAAGCTGGCTGAGGAGTGGGAGAGAAAGGCCGAAAACGTTGAAATTGATGTTAAAAAGCGCTCCAACGGCCTTGAAAGGCTAATCACGAGCTCAAACGTAACATGGAACGACGTTGGTGGATTGAGAGAAGCGAAGAGGCTTCTGGCTCAGGCCGTTGGGATGCTCATGGCCAAGGTTCCCGGTGGAATCAAGCCCTGGAGGGGAATCCTGCTCTTCGGTCCGCCGGGAACGGGAAAAACCCTCCTAGCAAAGGCCCTGGCAGGGAGCATGAAGGCCACGTTCATCGGGGTGAAGATAAGCGACGTGCTGAGCAAATACTTCGGCGAGTCGAGCAGGATAGCGTCTTCCATTTACTCTCTGGCCAGAGAAAAGGCTCCGAGCGTTGTTTTTATTGACGAGTTCGACGCGCTGGGAATGAAGCGCTCCTCGATGGAAGACGCCGGCAGGAGGCTTTTGGGGACGATACTGGCTGAGATGGACGGATTCCACGACTCAAAGGGCGTAATAACGCTGGCCTCAACGAACGCCCCCTGGGACCTCGATGAGGCAATTCTTTCCCGTTTTCCCCTGAGGATTTACGTCCCCCTGCCCGATGAGGAGAGCGCCAGGGAGATATTTGCAATCCACCTGAGGGGGCTCCCGCTTAGGATTAGGCTTGAGTCCCTAGCCAAAGTGGCCGTTAAGAGATTCTACTCAGGGAGGGAAATAGCGAACGCCTGCACCTTCGCCTTTCTCCACATGCTGGAGGAGATGAACCCGGAACTGAGCGACCCGCTCAAGGTCGGCTCTATAGCAGGGAAAGAACTTACAATTAGACCCCTTGAGGCGAAGGACTTCAGATACGCCTTCCAGAAAGTCAAGAGTCCGATAAAGAGGGAAACGCTTAGAAAATACGAGAAGTGGGCGAGGGAATACGGTCTTTAGCCGAAGAATGTAACCTCAACCTCCTCCCCTGCCTCAAGGATTTCCACGTTCTCCGGAACCTCAATGAAGCCGTCGGCATCGACAAAGCTCGTAACGGCGCCGCTTCCCTTGAGAATAGGAATGGCTTTCTCGCCTTCTATCCTGACGGGAAGGAACTGCCTTCTGCCTTTGACAGAGAAGACCTTGTGGACGAGCCTTTTCTTTACCTTCCTGACCTCGCTTTCCCGTCCTATGAGCCTCCTGAGGAGCGGTGCGACGAGCAGGGTGAAGTTCGTGAGACAGCTCGTTGGATAGCCGGGCAGGCCGAAGACGGGCTTTCCGTTTATCAGGCCTATTATCGTCGGCTTTCCGGGCTGAATGGCTATGCCGTGTATCTTAACCTCGCCGAGTTCCTCTATGATGGAGCTCGTCAGGTCCCTTATACCACCGCTCGCGCCACCGCTGAGGATTATGATGTCACAGCACTCAACTCCCTTCTCTATAAGGGCCTTCAGGCTTTCGCGGTTGTCCCTGGCTATGCCAAGGAATACTGCCTCACCGCCGAGTTCCCTGACCGCGTCTGCTATCGCCCTTCCGTTGATGTCGTAAATCTGGCCGGGTTTCAGCTCCTCTCCCGGAAGGACGAGCTCGTTGCCGGTGCTTATCACGGCAACCTTCGGTTTCCTGAAAACCGGCACTTCAGCGATTCCAACGGCCGAGAGGAGCGCTGTTTCCTTGAAGCCGAGCCTCGTGCCCCTCTTGAGGAGGGGTTTGCCCTTAGGGATGTCGGTTCCAGCTTTCATGACGCCCAGACCCGGATAGGCGGGCTTGTAGATTATTACTTCTTCCCCTTCTCTGTCCACGTCCTCGAACTGTATCACGGCATCGGCACCCTTCGGCAGGGGGGCACCTGTGGAGATGTAGACGCTCTCGCCGGGTTTTAGCTCGAAGTCAGGGAAGTCTCCGGCGTTTACCTCACCGACGACCTTCAGTTTCACCGGCTCGCTCTCACTGGCCATGAAGGTGTCCTCGGCCCTAATGGCATAGCCGTCAACGGTCGCCCTATCAAAAGGCGGGACGTCTATTGGGGAAACCACGTCCTCCGCCAGAACCCTTCCGAGGGCACTCTCCAGTGGAACTCTCTCGACTCCCGGCTCAAGCGGGAAGGATTCAATAACCTCGAGGGCTTTCTCGAGTGGAACGACCCTAAGGAACGCCATTCTATCACCGGAAGAAAAGAAAAACGCTGACGTATAAATGGGTTGCGTAAGCGGAAGTGTTTTACTCTACATTCCATCTGAGAAACCCTTAAAAGTTTATCCCAACAAAGATTATCTTAGGGAGGATAATGTTTGTGAACCGAAAAGATGAGCTAGCGCTACTTGAGAAGTTGTATGGCTCGGGAAAGAAGGAGATCCTAATCATCTACGGGCGAAGGAGGGTGGGGAAGACTGAGCTCGTGAAGAGGTTCATTGGGAATAAACCGGCCATATATTTTCTCGCCGATAGGGACGGCCTGAAGGCCAACGCGAGGAGGTTCTACCTTGAGACCGCGGAAAAACTCGGCCTGCCTGCGGTGGAGGTGGACGACTTCAGAAAGGCCTTCGAGCTGATAAAACTCAAGGCCCCGGAAAGGCTCGTTGTGGTAATTGACGAGTTTTCCTACCTCATGCTGTCCGATAAAAACACACCGGCCGTTTTCCAGCACGTCGCTGACGAAATCCTTGACGACAGATTTTTCCTTATACTCACTGGTTCCCTCATTGGCCTGATGGAAAGCCTAATGGGCTACAACAACCCCCTCTACGGCAGGAGAACCGCACAACTTAAGCTGAAGCCCCTTAACTTTTTCCATGTGGCGGAATACTTCAGGAATCGGCCACTGGAGACTGTGGTCAAGATTTACTCCGTAACGGGGGGAGTTCCAATGTACTTCCGCCTCTTCAGGGGCGAGAACTTCGAGAGAGAGCTCATGGAAACAGTGTTTTCGCCAATTTCAATACTATACGAGGAGCCCGAGTTCATTTTAAGGGAAGAACTCGGCGATGTTCACCGCTATTACCTGATTCTTGAGGCCCTCGCCAACGGAAGGCACAGGGTCAGCGAGATTGCCAACTTTGCGGGAATCGAGACAAAGGACATGCCCAAGTATCTGAGAACTCTGATTTCCCTGGAACTCGTGAGGCGGGAGGTGCCCGTAACGGAAAATGAGAGGAGCAAAAAGGCGCGCTATTACATTAACGACAACTTCTTCAACTTCTGGTTCCGCTTCGTGAAGCCCAACAAAGGGAGGATAGAGATTGGCACGTTTGAGATGGACTGGGAGGCTTTCAACACCTATGTTGGGAAGGCTTTTGAAGGGATAGCGAGGCAGTTCTTGGTGGAGCTGAACAAAGCCGGAAAGTTACCCTTTGCACTTACAAAGATCGGAAGATGGTGGCATAAGAGGGAGGAGATTGACCTTGTTGCCTTGAATGAGCGGGAGAAAAAAGCCCTTTTCGTCGAGGTGAAGTGGAAAAGCCTTAGTGAAAGGGAAGCGAGGGGAATCTTGAAGGATTTGGAGAGGAAGGCTGAGCTTGTCGGACTTGAGGACTGGGAGGAGGACCATGGGCTGATTGCGAAAAAGGTTGAAGGAAAGGAAAGACTTAGGAAAGAGGGCTTTTTAGTCTGGGATTTGAGGGACTTCGAAGGGTGTGTAAAAAGACTATAACTTCAAAAGCCCCCCGCGTAAACCGTTTCCGAAATCGTTAAAAATGATAATTTCTATTATAATAATGGTGATTATCATATGTTCCCATTCATTGACAGGAGAGAGGAACTTAAGGCACTCAGAGAGCGCTTAACGGGTAAAAGCTTTGAGCTCATAATAGTCTATGGGCGGAGGAGAGTGGGAAAGACCCGTCTCGTTCTCGAAGCCGTTAAAGATTTGCCCCACGTTTATTACCTTGCAGTCGAAGGCGATAACCTAAGACACTTTCGAGAAACCGCGGAGCGGGTGTTTCCCGAGGTTAGATACTCCAGGGAAGACTGGGAAGGAACCCTCCACGCTTTGAAGGGAAAGGTTATCGTCATTGACGAGTTCCCGAACCTGATAAAGGAAAACCCCCAAATTCTTTCGCTATTTCAGAGGGTCATTGACCTCGACTTATTGAATTCTAGCACCAAGCTCGTTCTCCTCGGTTCCTCTGTGAGCATGATGACGGAAAAGGTGCTGAGCTACAAGAGTCCCCTCTACGGGAGAAGGACGGGCTCAATGAAACTAAGACCAATGGGCTTCTTTTCCCTTAGGGAGTTTTTTCCGAAGGCAGGCTGGAAGGAGCTCGTTGAGGTTTATGGCATGACCGATGGGATTCCTTTCTACATAACGCAGGTTAAGCTTCCCTTCTGGGAGTGGCTGGAGAAAGAGCTGTCCAGTCCGGTGAGCTTCTTCAGGGACGAGGTGGACTTCCTACTCAAGTACGAGTTCAGCGAGGTTAGCACCTACAAGAGAATCCTTGAGGCGATAGCCCTTGGAAAGACAACTCCAAAGGAGATAAGGGACTTTACCGGTCTGAGGCATTCCGACATCAGCCCCTACCTAAGGAACCTCATCGAGACCGGGCTGATAGTAAGAGAGGTGCCGGTTACAGAAAAGAGGACCTCAAAGCGGGGACGCTACTACGTGGCCGACAACTTTCTAGCTTTCTGGTTCCGCTTTATCTTCCCGAATCTCTCGCGCATAGAGGAGGGCACATTCAGCGCCGAGGAGATTAGGGAAACCTACGACCACTACCTGGGTTTTGTTTTTGAAAAGGTGGCGAGACAGTTTTTAATAGAGCTTAACAAAGCCTATAAACTCCCCTTCAGGTTCACTAAAATAGGAAGATGGTGGCACAAAAAAGAGGAGATTGATTTGCTCGCTTTGAACGAGGGGGAGAAGAAAGCACTCTTCGTCGAGGTTAAGTGGAAAAGCCTTAGTGAAAGGGAAGCGAGGGGAATCTTGAAGGACCTGGAGAGGAAAGCTGAATTGGTTGGATTGGAGGAGTGGGAGAAGTTTTACGGGCTTGTGGCGAGAAGTATTGAGGATAAAGCGCGGTTGAGGGAGGAGGGCTTCTTGGTATGGAACCTTGAGGACTTTGAACTCATAAAAAACAACCGCTGGGAGAATATAAAGAAACTTCAAGAGCTCTGAGGCTCACCACTCGTCCTCATCTTCCCAGTCCTCTTCCTCCCACTCCTCTTCCCAGTCCTCGTCGTCCCACTCCTCGAGCTCGAACTCCTCATCTAAAAACTCCTCTTCCTCATCGACGACCTTCTTTTTCTTGGGTGGCTCCATACCCTCCCCTCGTCCGGAGTTTGAACTGAAGGCCTATAAACTTTATTCCAAAAATTTAAAAGGCCAAGTCCTTCGGGCGAGGCCTCGGAAAAGGTTTATATCCCAAGGTGAGAAGTGAAAACCATGAGGGTAGCGATTGTAACGAGCAACGCCCGGGTCTACTACACGGCCACGAAGGTGCTGAAGGAGTATAAAATCCCGTTCCTGAGCTTACGCGTCGGCGAGAGGGTTCCCTACGACGTTGAGGTCGTCCTGACAGGCGAGAAGGATAAGGTTGACTTCCCGGTCAAGGTCGTAGTTCATGACGAAAACTTCATAGACGAGCTCCTCGCGAAGCTCGAAGGCAGGGAGAGGTTTAAGAACGTCTTCATAGCGATAGACCCCGGTGCGAGGCCGGGCTTGAGCGTCGTGGCCGACGGGAGGGTTATAGAGGTTCACAGGCTTAAGAATCCAAGGGACGTTGGAATCATCGTCGATTTGCTTGAGAAGTATCCTAGAGCTAAGATAAAAATCGGGCACGGCGCGAAGAGGCACAGGACGATGACGCTGAAGGCCCTTGGAGAATTGCTAGGCTACGATTACCCCATCATAGTCGTGAACGAGTTCAGGACAACGCCCAAGGTCGGGGGAATTGAGAGCTCATCGGTGGTTGACATCGTGGCTTCAATCAACATAGGCCTTAGGGCCGGGCAGGAGACGACCATTGGGGAACTGCTCGACGTGAGGGAGCCTACCAAGAGGGAAATCGAGGATATAAAGCGGAGGAGCCGGGAACTCAGCGGGAACATAACGATTCCATCCTACCTCGCAAGGGAGGTTGCCCTCGGAAACCTGACCCTTGAGGAGGCTATTGAAATTCACAGGGGGCGTTCAAGATGATATTCGGAGGTAAGGAGGAGAAGGTTGACGAGATAAAGCTTCGCGTTGCCGAGGCCTTAAAGAGGGACGTCGGCAGGGGAATAGTGAGGTTCGACAGGAAATACCAGAGACAGCTCGGCGTTGAGCCCGGGGACATAGTTGAACTCGTTGGAGAAAGGACGACGGCCGCGATAGTTGCAAACCCGCATCCCGACGACAGGGGACTGGACATCATCAGGATGGACGGCTACATAAGGAGGAACGCTGGGGTAAGCATAGGAGACTACGTAACGGTTAGAAGAGCGGAAGTTCAGGAGGCCAAGAAGGTAGTCCTTGCACCGGCCCAGAAGGGAGTCTTCATCCAGATTCCGGGCGATTTGGTCAAGCAGAACCTCCTTGGAAGGCCCGTCGTTAAGGGCGACCTCCTGGTTGCGAGCAACAGGAACGAGACATACTACGGTGGTTCTCCCTTCGACGACCTTCTCAGGGGTCTCTTCGAGGCGATGCCACTCGGCTTCGGCGAGCTCAAGTTCGTGGTCGTCAACACCGTCCCAAAGGGAATAGTCCAGATAACCTACAACACCGAGGTTGAGGTTCTGCCTCAGGCCGTTGAAGTCCGCGAGGAGAGCATTCCGGAGGTTACATACGAGGACATAGGCGGTCTAAGCGATGCAATTCAGAAGATTCGCGAGATGGTTGAACTTCCCCTTAAGCATCCAGAGCTCTTCGAGAGGCTCGGCATCGAGCCACCTAAGGGTGTTCTCCTCTACGGCCCGCCGGGAACTGGTAAGACTCTCCTCGCTAAGGCCGTGGCAAACGAAGCTAATGCACACTTCATAGCCATCAACGGCCCGGAGATAATGAGCAAGTACTACGGTGAGAGTGAGGAGAGGCTGAGGGAGATTTTTAAAGAAGCCGAGGAAAACGCGCCGAGTATCATCTTCATAGACGAGATTGATGCAATAGCCCCGAAGAGAGAGGAAGTCGTTGGAGAAGTTGAGAAGAGGGTTGTGAGCCAGCTACTCACGTTAATGGACGGTCTGAAGAGCAGGGGTAAAGTGATAGTAATCGCGGCAACCAACAGGCCTGATGCCATTGACCCGGCTTTGAGGAGGCCGGGAAGGTTTGACAGGGAAATCGAGGTCGGCGTTCCCGACAAACAGGGCAGGAAGGAAATACTCCAGATACACACCAGAGGAATGCCCCTTGAACCGGACTACGACAAGGCGACCGTTCTGAGGATTCTCAGGGAGATGAAGTCCAAGGGCACCTTCGATGCAAAGAAGCTCGACGCTTTGATTGAGCGGGTTGAAAAGGCCAAGGACGAGGAAGAGGTAAAGAAAGCCCTGAAGAGCGAGGGTGAAATCTATGCAGAGGTAAGGAACCGGCTTATAGACAAGATGCTCGAGGAGATTGCAGATAAGACGCACGGATTCGTTGGTGCTGACCTTGCCGCTCTAGCGAGAGAAGCCGCTATGGTCGTTCTAAGGAGGCTCATCAATGAGGGCAAGATAAGTCCGGAACAGGAGAAGATACCTCCGGAGGTCCTCCAGGAGCTCCGCGTGAGAAAGGAGGACTTCTATGAGGCTCTCAAGATGGTCGAGCCTTCAGCGTTGAGAGAAGTCCTCCTCGAGGTTCCAAACGTCCGCTGGGAAGACATAGGAGGCCTCGAAGATGTTAAACAAGAACTCAGAGAAGCAGTCGAATGGCCACTCAAATACCCGAAGGCTTTCGAGAGGCTCGGCATAGAACCGCCGAGGGGAATTCTCCTCTACGGTCCGCCTGGAACGGGTAAGACTTTGCTCGCTAAGGCCGTAGCAAACGAGAGTGAGGCCAACTTTATCGGAATCCGCGGGCCGGAGGTTCTGAGCAAGTGGGTCGGTGAGAGCGAGAAGAGGATAAGGGAGATATTCCGCAAAGCGAGGCAAGCCGCTCCGACGGTGATATTCATCGACGAGATTGACGCCATAGCGCCGGCGAGGGGTGTTGAAGGTAATCGCGTTACGGACAGGCTCATCAACCAGCTCCTCACCGAGATGGACGGTATTGAGAGGAACAGTGGCGTTGTTGTTATAGGTGCCACCAACAGGCCGGATATCATTGATCCGGCACTGCTGAGGCCAGGACGCTTTGACAGGCTCGTCCTAGTTCCAGCACCGGACGAGAAGGCCAGACTGGAGATACTCAAAGTCCACACGAGGCGCGTTCCCCTTGCGAAGGATGTCAACCTTGAGGAGCTTGCAAAGAGGACGGAAGGCTATTCTGGAGCCGACTTGGAGGCCCTTGTCAGGGAGGCGGCACTGATAGCGATGCGCAGGGTTATGAGGGAACTTCCGAGGGAGCTCGTCGAGAGCGAGAGCGAGGAGTTCCTTGAGAGGCTCAAGGTCTCGAGGAGAGACTTCGAGGAGGCCCTTAAGAAAGTAAAACCAAGCATAACCCCGTACATGATGGAGTACTACAAGAACTTCGAGGAGGGCAGGAAGAAGCGCGAAAAAGAGCGCGGAGGTGTTGATTACTACACCTTCTAAGTCCAAGATTTTTTTACTTTTTGTCTCGACCGCTAAGGATTTAACCACTTCTTCAGAGTTAGGCTAAGATGAATGGACTGAAAAGGATAGTCTCAGCGATTTCAATCACAGTGATAGTTGTATTACTTATTTTTGGGTTAGCTGTTCCGAGGTTAAACATTAAAGTCCAAGAGCTTGGGGTTGGTGAATGTTCACTGAACAAGTTTTTGGATACGGCAAACGTGACAATAGGATGGGAAACTACACCTTACATTTTTGGAACTTCAATATACACGCTGAAGAACATAACCATGACGTTTTCAAACAATGTTTCATCAGCAAACTTGAGCGTTTTAGTTGTAATATACGGGTATAATGTCAACACTGGATCTTATCAAGAGGATGTGTTCCAATACAACGCAAGCAATATCTCGATAAAAGCTGGAGTTCCATACGTTATCAACAATACCAACACCTCGTACTCCTACTATGGTGGGGGGATAATATCAAAACCAGAGATCAAGAATTTTACAGTAATCGTAACTACTACCCCGTATCCATGCAACAATACTCCGATAATGGTTGGTGCCCAGGGGATTGAGATAGCATCCCTAAGCTATTCCCCTCCAAGCTCTGGTGTTCTCAACATAACTATTCAAGAACAAAGTGGGTCCAACCTCTCATACTATGTCATCAATTTCACTCTTCCCGGAAACTGGTCAAAGTTATATCCTTACATAACATACCCCAACGGAACCAGACTCTATTACTGGTATGAATACGTTCCCTCTGCCCAAAAGACATGGTTCTGGACACGTGTTAATCTGTCACCGTATCAAACATTGACACTTCAGCTTCACTATGGCAATTACACCCAGTACAATTCAACGTACGTTAATATGTCCAATGTTTTTTGGATGTTTAGTGTATCTCCATTCTCCATTTCTTCAGGCAGTTCTGTCTCGGTAGGGACGACTCTGTTTTCGCAATTTTTAAGTGCTCTCTCCTATTTTGGCTACGATGGTTATACAGTGGATATGAATGCCAATTTAAGTGCACCTTCTACTTCTGAGTATGGGCCCTATTATCTCTTCTACAACGTCACCGGCTATTTTGGGTTAACGTATCCCACAGGTATAGGAATAATTCTCTACTCGTCCCCGTTATATCGTGTTGACTGGGTTCTTTCATTTTTTGGTAGCTTGGTCGTATACCGGGTAATATCATACCCAACGTTGCCCGTCGGAACCATAGCCCAGTATGAACTTACTATAACGTCATCAGGAAATGTAACGCTTACTGCAAATCTAAACGAGGTTGCTAACGATAGACTTTCACAGGCATCGTACCGCAACGACTTTGTGATTGGTCAAGGTATAGGCACTAGCTATTACGAATGGATTGGATTTAGACCCTACAAGAGTCCTCCTCCTAATGTGACCATAACTAGCATTCAAACCGGCGAGTACTCATTCACTGTTTACTTCCGTCCCTGATACCACTCCACAGTCTTCTTTAGCCCCTCTTCCAGCGAGAACGCGGGCTCGAAGCCAAGCTTTTTAATTTCACTTATGTCTGCTACGCTTCTCCTTATATCCCCCGGCCTGGGCTTGTCAAAGACTATAGAGCTCGTCGTTCCGGTTATTTCAATGATCTTCATGGCAAGTTCCAGAATCGTTGTTTCCCTTCCCGTTGCGACGTTGAAGACCTTCCCGTTGGCACGTTTGCTCTCCGCAACGAGGAGGTTGGCCCTAACGACGTCCTTCACGTAGATGAAATCCCTTGTCTGCTTGCCGTCCCCAAAAATCACGAGGGGCTCTCCCGCCAATGCTCTGTTAATGAAGATGCTTATCACTCCCGCGTACTGGTTGAAGCTCTGCCTCGGGCCGAACACGTTGAAGTAGCGGAGCGAGACAACGGGTAAACCGTAGAGTTCGTGGTAGACCCTCAGGTATTCCTCTGCGATAGCTTTTGTTACCCCGTAGGGCGAGAGAGGTCTCGGCCTCTCGGTTTCCTTGAGCGGAAGGTTTGGATTATCCCCGTACACGGCGGCAGAAGAAGCGAATATCAGCTTTCCGTGTCCCTCAAGGAGGGCCTTGAGAACGTTGAGCGTTCCCAAGACGTTTACCTCCTCCGTAAAAACCGGGTCTCGGATGCTTTCAACGACACTAACCTGGGCCGCCTCGTGAAAGATGTAGTCGGCGTTGCTTATCAGCTCCGCTATCGCGCTGTAGTCCCGGATATCGGCCTTTATCAGCTTCGCCCCGGGCGGGACGTTTTCCTCCTTTCCAGTGTAGAGGTTGTCTATCACGATAACCTCGTTGTCCTTGACGAGCTCCCAGGCTATATGAGAGCCTATGAATCCCGCTCCACCGGTAACGACGATAAGCTTGTTCCTCATGGTCAACCCCTGGGGAGTAGTGACACGCCCTTTAAGTCTCTTTCTCCAGATTAACTCCTCCTTAATTTCACAGCCCTCATTAGGTCCTCCTTCGTTAGGGATTTTTCGTAAAGACCTGAGTATGCGTTGAGAATGTCTTCTATTATCAAAAACAGCTTTTCAAGTGTATCTTTGCTTCTGTTCCACGGTATAGCATATCGGAATTCCATTATTTCTGCGAGCTCATCGAGTGTTATCTCAACTAAGATTTTTCCTTCGGGAAATTCTACTAGGAGCAGTTTCTCCTTTCCAAGAACAACCTTAACATCAGAAGTTATCATGGGCATCACAATACGGAGTTCGTCATTGATGTACTTTAAAGTTGTGCTTCATACGGTTTTAAATTTTTGAACGTTCCTCGAGATTATTCACATGTATATGCCTACTTAGAAACAGTTAAAAACATCTTCTTAACTTAAACATTGGTAAGGGGACATGCCGAGCTACATCGTTGTTGGCGGTCAATGGGGAGACGAGGGGAAGGGTGCAATCATAGCCTATCTTGCCCTGAGAGATGAACCTGAGGTAATAGCTCGTGGCGGTGTCGGGACGAACGCCGGACACAGCGTTTTTATCAACGGAAAGAGATACGCGGTCAGACAGCTCCCGACGGGTTTTATGCAGACCAAGGCGAGGCTTCTCGTCGGAGCCGGCGTCCTCGTTGACCCCGAAGTGTTCTTCCACGAGCTCGAACATCTCAGGGACTTCGACGTCGCTCAAAGAGTTGGTATAGACTATCGCTGTGCGATAATCGAGGAGAAGCACAAACAACTCGATCGCTCCAGCAGTCACCTCCACGATAAAATAGGCACCACCGGAAGCGGTTGCGGGCCGGCCAACGCGGACAGGGTCATGAGAAGGGCCAAGCTCGCGAGGGACATTAAGGAACTCGAGCCCTATCTTACGGACGTTGCAGCTGAGGTCAACGACGCTTTGGACGAGGGCAAGCTCGTTCTTATCGAGGGAACGCAGGGCTTTGGACTGAGCCTCTACTACGGGACGTACCCCTACGTTACCTCAAAGGACACCACGGCCTCCGCCATAGCAAGCGACGTTGGAATAGGTCCAACGAGGGTTGACGACGTCATAGTCGTCTTCAAGAGTTTCCCGACGCGCGTTGGAGCCGGACCGTTCCCAACTGAGATGAGTCAGGAAGAGGCTGAAAAGCTCGGACTCGTTGAGTACGGAACCGTGACTGGGAGAAGGAGAAGAGTGGGCTGGTTCGACTTCGATTTCGCGCGCTACTCTGCTAAGCTAAACGGGGCAACGATGCTGGCTTTGACGATGCTCGACAAATACGACAGAGACGCCTTCGGCATAACCGATTATGAGGAGTTGCCAAGAAAGGCGAAGGAGTTCGTGGAGGAAATAGAGGAGAGGGTTGGAGTGCCCGTTGCCCTCATAAAGACCGGGCCGGAGCTGGAGCACATAATAGACAGGAGGGAAAACATCTAACCAGAGTGCTCCAGCAACCACTCAACAACCGTTCTGTGAAAATCATCTCCCCACTCCGGGTCCTCGAATATCTCGTGGTAAGCCCCCGGAAACTCCTTCAGCGTCTTGTCCTTGACCTTTAGCCTATCAAAGAGCCTTTTAGCTCCTTCTGGCGGGGTTATCACATCGCCTGTCCCCACAAGAAGGAGAACCGGGACTTTTATCCTGTCGGCTTCCAAGTGGGCCAGTTCCATGTTGACGAATATGCTCCTGCCGAGCTTTGCCGAAATCCTATCGTGGACCAGAGGGTCCTCCACGTACCTCCTCACGGCGTCCCTGTTTCTGGAGAGGAGTTCCGGCCTTATGCCGTTGGACAGCGTTATTCCCGGTGCAATCTTCCCGAGGAACTTTGCCAAGGCGACCATAAAGCCCGGCGTTTCGGGGCTCTTCGCGAGGGCAGGTGATGAAGCGACTATGCCCTTTATCCTATTGCTCCTCGTCTCTGCGTAGCGGATAACTGTTAGACCGCCGAGGCTGTGGCCAAAGATGAAGGGCTCCTCCCCTATTTCCTCGATTATGGAGTCGATTATCTCCAGTGTTTCCTCAATGCTCGCGTGCCCCCTTTTGCCGGGGCTCTTCCCGTGTCCCGGCCAGTCGAAGGTGTAAACGGCAAAACCAGCCTCGTTCAGCATTCCTATCAGCTTTCCGTAGCGACCGCTGTGCTCGCCGAGGCCGTGCACCAAAACGACCCAGCCCCTGTCGGGCGTTCCGAATTTGGCCCGGTAAACATCCATTTTCAACCCTCCAGCCAGAGCCTCTTGAGGGGGAGCCCGTCAAAGTCCTCATTCTCACTCACTATCGCCTGAAGGCCGTTGTTCTGGATTACGGCGATGTGGAGGGCATCGGAAGGGCGGAGTTTGTATTTGAGAATGATTTCCCTGGCTGTGAGGTAGTCGAAAACTGTCAGGGGCAACACCTCCACATAGGGCAGAATCTTCTCGTCTATGAACTCTATTGAAGTCCTGTAAGGAACTCTGTACTTCCTCTTTGCAACGTGGATTGTCTCGTCAAGAACCAGCGGGCTCGTGTAGAGGGAGTGATTTTCCACGAGTTCCGCGTAGAATTCTACAATTTTTCTATCTTCTCCGGGGGTTTTGGTAAGCAGGTAAACGAAGAGATTGGCGTCAAGGAACAGCTTCATCCCCAATCCCCCAGACTTCGTCGAATTCATCTTCAAGGCTTACGTTCTTCAGTTCCCCTAGTTTGGCTGGTTTTCCCGTCGCGTTCTTTCTTTTCCATTCAAGAAGCTCCCTTATGAGGTCCTCTTTGCTTTTCTTCGGCAGTATGATGAGTCCTTTCTCCGTCGGCTCGACGATAACCTCACCGCCCTCCTTTATGCCGTACGCTTCTCTAAAGACCTTGGGGATGACTATCTGGCCCTTCGGCCCGACCTTCAGGCGGATACTAACCACTGGTATCACCAAGTATAACTGGTAGTTCAACCGATAAAAAGGTTATGAAGAAAGGGAATCAGGAAGAAAATGGGCTCTCCTTTATCTCCCTGTTGGTGAACTCGACTATCTTCCTCACGCTCTCCTCTATTGTCTCAGGCTCTGGCTTCATGAGGACGTAGAAGACGTTGGTCTTTGGTGTCAAAGCCACGTGCTTGACGTTATGTGACTTCGGAAGGCTTTCCAGAAGGGATTTAAGCTTATCCAGATCCCTTCTCTTCTCGAAGAGGGCTTCGTACTTTTTGCCCGCTATCTCCACTTCCTCCCTTTGGAGGAGCGGCTCGTTCTCTATCTTGGGCTTAAGCCTGTAGTAGCCCTTCTGGATGAGATGGGCCTCGCGCTTTATCTGGGCAAAGGGCCTTACGACAATGTAGAGCTTATCGTGCCTGCTTGTCAGGAGAGCAATAGGAAAGTAGAGAAGGCTGTGCCTGGGGAGAAGCGTGAGTGTGTACTCAAATCTCCTCACGTTGTCCCTGTTTATCTTGTAGTTTGCCCTGAAGCCTATGTAGCCCCCAAGCCAAACGTAGTCCTTGTCCTCTGGTTTCACTATCTCCTCTATCTTTTTCAGATAGAATTCCATCAGCTGGAGGTTAAGCTTTCTGCCCTTGTAGAACTGTATCGAAGTTAGCGCGGCTATAACCATTATCGCCAGCAACAGACCTGAAGTCAGCTCCATTATTAGACCTCCTCCTCAATCGGATAATACCTCTGGAGAGAGGTATCGTCGATTATTTCAAAGTACCCGAGCTTATCCTCTAAAACCTTTGCCATGTCCTTGATTATCCTAGCCTGAACCGCCCAGTTGACGGCCATTGCAAAGGGATGGGCCGGGGTATACCTTAGGAACGCAACGTATATTCTCACTGTCCTATCTTCCTCGTCTATCTCAACCTTGCTGACAAGCCCTTCACTGACTATGTCCATGTTGGTTATAGGATTTTTCACTTTTTTGAGCAGTTCAAGTATCTCCTCCTCCCTCAAGTATCAAACCCCCGATCTTCCTGAGCCACTCGATTCCCCTAGGCTCCTCCGAAAACATTGGTACTTTTATGACCCTAACTCCCGGAAACTCCTTTTCGATCTCTTTGAGAACTTTGTGCTGGGCCTCAAGCTTTACTTTGATCTCTGGTATTTCCCTCTCTACAGTTATCACCTTGTTGACAACTATGAGGTTGAAGGGAACCTTGAACTTCTTCAGGCTCTCGTAGGCTCTTTTAGTCTCGTAGAGCGGAAGCATTTCAGGGTTCATAATTGCAACGACGCTCGTTTTGTCTGGATCTGTGATGACCTTTTCAACGAACTCAATTTCCTCTTTGTAGGCTTTAAGCTCCTTCATAACGGGATCTTCTTCCTCGTCCTTTGGAAGGGTGAACTCCTGCCCTTCAAGGACGAACTTCTGATCGCCTTTTATTTTGGCTATCATCCTCCTCCTTTCGAGTATCTTCCGCCTGATTTCCATAAGTTTCTCGGTCCATATCAAGGAGATCTTCGGCAAGGCCAGAACACGGAGGGTCAAACCGGTTGGGGGAGTATCAAAGACTATAACGTCCCACTCCTTTCCCTTGAGAAGGATGTTCCTTATCGCTTCAAGCGTCGCGTACTCCTCGATTCCCGGCGAATAGCTGAGGACTTCGAAATACTTCTCAAGGTTTATAACGGTGAGATAGCGGTACATGTTCTTCAGGTTGTCCTCAAGGTGCTTGAGGTAGCTTTTTATAAGCTTCTCCATGTCGAGTTCACTCGCGTAGAGGTTTTCGCCGAGCTGTTTGGGAATATCGCTGAGCTTCTCCATGAAGACATCGCCAAGGTTGTGGGCGGGATCTAGAGACACTATGAGAGTTTTGTAGCCTCTCTCAGCCAAGGCTGTTGCGAGGGAGGCACTTGTTGTCGTTTTTCCAACGCCGCCTTTTCCTATGACGAATATCACCCTAAAATCCTTCTTGGGCGTCAAAAACTCGTCCATCACCACCACCTCAGTCTATGTCGAACATTCCGGCTATTTCACCAAAGATGTCGTCCATATCAACAGCCCTCTGCTGCATAACGTACATCTCCCTAACCATGTGGAGCATCAGGCGAACGACAAGGGTAGTGGGAGGGCTTGGAATACCGATAAAGGACCCCATGAGAATTAAAGCGAAGACGTTTTCGAGTTCTCTCTCTTCGAACTCAATATACTCAGTTGATTGGTCCTTGAAGGATTCTCCAAAACCCTTCAGGAAGGCCTTTATACCTTCAATGATTTTTTTCATCTCTCACACCCCGATCCATCCCGTTTTAAACGTCACTTCCTTATCGGCCTTTTCCTGCATCACGTAAAGCTCCCTGACAACATATGGAAGCAGTCGAAAGCTTATTTCCGTGGGCGGATTTGGAAGGCCGATGTAGTCCCCAAACAGGATGAGCGCGAAAATATTTTCGAGTTCTTCCTCCTCCCATTTGATCCCCTGAAGATAGTACAGCTCAAATCCCTTATGAAACTCCCAGAGGAATGTCAGCGGGAGTTTTAGCTTTGAAAAAACTTCCTTGAGCAGTTCCCTCATACCATCGCCCCTAAAAAATGATAAATGGAAAGGAGTTCAGGCCTTCGCTGCCTCGTACTCCTCTGCTGGTCTCTTCCATGCGTTCCAGAAGTCGATGACCAGCAGGAAGTTCAGGAGCAGGCCGACGAGGGTTATGAACCCTACCGCGTATCTGGTACCAACTGCTCCGATTCCTGGGACAACCACCACGAGGAACCAGAGCAGTGCCAGAGTAACTGTAATCCACAGGAAGAGCGCTGGAATTAGCACCGCCCAGCTCCACTTTCCTGCCTGCTGTACCTTGGTAACCCATAGGGCCGCGGTCATTAAAGCAATGCTCGCCAGCATCTGGTTCATACCGCTGAAGGATGGCCAGAGGATGAGCCACTGGTTGCCCCATGCAAGCCAGACGCCGAGACCTGCTAAGACTATTGAGGCGAGCCACTTGTTAACGAGGGTTTTTCCAAGCCCGCTGCTGGTATCGAGGAGCATTCCAACGACTTCCTGCCATGCAAACCTTCCAAGCCTGGTAGCGGTGTCGAGTGTGGTCAGGGCAAAGGCTGAAACCCACAGGCTTGCGAAGACAGCACCGGTTTTGACCGGTATTCCAAAGGCATCGTTCAGACCGTAGGCGTAGCTCTTGGCGAAGATGCCGACCTTGAGACCGTGCTTGACGACCTGTATTGCGTACTGAGCACCCCAGTTGTCAACGGTAACTGGCACGTTGAGGGCCTGGAAGACCTTGAGACCATAAACTGCTATCGAAGCTATGACTATCGTTGAGAGGAAGCCCTCGGTAAACATTCCACCGTAGCCGACGAGCAGGCCGTGAAGCTCGTTGTCAAGCTGTTTGGATGAAGTTCCAGAACCGACGATGGAGTGGAATCCGCTCAGCGAACCACAGGCGATGACGAGCGGTATGGTCGGCCAGAAGGGTGAGGGCTTTCCACCGACAACGTTGGCGCTCCATGTGGTGTAAGCTGGAGCGGTAAACGTTCCCTTGCCGCCGATGAGTATAAAGGCCAGACCGCCGAGGATCAGGCCAAACCACAGGATGTAGGCGTTGAGGTAATCCCTAGGCTGTAGCAGGATCCAAACTGGAATCGATGCCGCTATGATTATATACACGAACAGGAAGAGCACCCAGCTGTGGTAGCTTGCGTGGATCGGGTACTTGAAGCCAAGCCACACTGATAGCGCAACAAGGAGCAGGCCGATTATCGTTGCCCCTGCGAAGTGCAGGCTGGTCTTGTACATGAGGTAGCCGACTATTACTGCCGAGATCAGGAACATTATCGAAGCGGTTGCTGCCTCTGGGGTCTTGTTGAAGATTGTGGCTATAACTGACATGAACGCCGCTAGGACGAGGAGCAGTGCAAACAGTATGTAGAACTCAAAGGCAATTCCCGTCCTTCTGCTCATGAGCTTTCCTGCAATCCACTGGATTGACTTACCATCATAGCGGACAGATGACATCAGTGCCAGATAGTCGTGAACTGCACCGATGAACACGTTTCCGAACCAGACCCATAACAATCCCGGGAGCCAACCCCAAGCCATTGCAACCGCTGGACCCACAATTGGACCCGCGCCAGCTATCGAAGCGAAGTGGTGTCCGTAGAGAACGAGCGGGTGCGCTGGGACGTAGTCAACTCCATCGTAGAGCCTGTGGGCAGGTGTTGGCCTGTTGGGGTCGGCTTTAATGACCTTATTTTGAAGGGCCTTGCCGTATGTAAAGTACATGCCTAAATATATTGCAGCTGCTATCAATATTGTTACAGCGGAGTTCATTGTTGCACCTCCATTTAAGTTTTGCACTATATTGTACAGATCACATACTTAAATGCCTTTCGGCAAAAGTCCGGAAATATTTCGGCTTTTCACGGAAAGACCGAAAAAAGATAATTTCAGAGGGCTGGCTTTAATACTATTCCTCGTCACTCAAGTTCTATTAATGGGTCGCCTGTGTTTACGGTGTCGCCTTCTTTGACGTAGATTTTCTTTACAACCCCATCCTTGGGAGCTGGAATCTCATTCTCCATCTTCATGGCCTCAAGAACAACGAGTCCCTGACCGGTTTTAACTTCCTGACCCTCGCTAACAAGAACCTTAAGTATCTTGCCAGGCATTGGGGCAGTGACTGTATTCGGCGAAGCCTGAACAGGAACAGAACTCGGAGCAGGCGTTGATACAGGAGCACTAACGGGAGCAGACGAAAGAGCACTGAGAGGAACACTCTTTGGTATGGAAACTGTTCCACCTGCCTGTGGTAGGTATCTAAGTGCGCCCAAATCAACACCCTCGATACCGACCTCAAACTCAACGCCGTTGACGTAGATTTTAACCCTCTGAGCCTTCTTAGGCGGTTCCACCCTAACCTTTCCCTCGGCCCTGGCCCTGAAGAACTCAAGCGCAACTTCCGGAAAGAGGCAGTAGGTTAATACGTCCTCCTCCTTGTGGAGGTAACCGAGTTCTTCAAGCTTTTTCCTGCACTCCTCAAGGGCAGGCTTGAGCAGGCTCCCCGGCCTCTCTTTAATCGGCTCCTCGTCTCCGAGGACGAGCTTTTTGAGTTCGGGGTTTATCTCCGCCGGTGGCCTTCCGTAGAGCCCTTTGATGTAGTCCTTTACCTGCTTCGTTATCTGCTTGTATCTCCCGAATAAGACGTTGAAAACGGCCTGGGTTCCAACTATCTGGCTCGTCGGTGTGACGAGCGGAGGCCATCCCAAATCGGCCCTAACATGGGGAATCTCTTCCAGAACCTCATCGAGTTTGTCGAGCGCGTTCATCTCCTTGAGCTGGGCTATGAGGTTCGAGAACATTCCACCGGGAACCTGATACTTAAGAACGTAGGGGTTCACCATGAGAGTTTCCTTGTGAAGCAACCCCCAGTACTTTTCCTCTAGGAGTTTCTTCAAATATCGAGAAACCCTGTGGATTAAATCCCTGTCCAGATGGCTTCCTACCGCTTCTGGAAGGGCATGCCATATCGTTTGTATCCCCGGCTGTGCGGTTCCAAAGGCCAGTGGGCTTATGGCGGTATCAATGAAATCCGCACCCGCTTCGACGGCCTTAAGATACGTTGCCACTGCCATTCCAGTGGTTGAGTGGGTGTGAACGTTGACTGGAACGCCGTAGGTTTCCTTAATCTCACTGACGAGCTCGTAGGCCTTCCAGGGAGTTAAGAGACCCGCCATGTCCTTTATTGTGATTACGTCAACGTCCAAAGTTAGAAGCTCCTCAACCTTTTTCATGTAGTATTCAAGAGTAAACACCTTCCCGGTTGTGTAGGCTATTGCCCCCTGAACCTCCGCTCCAACCTCCTTGGC
Organism: Thermococcus sp.; assembly: GCF_027011145.1. Classification (NCBI taxonomy): domain Archaea; kingdom Methanobacteriati; phylum Methanobacteriota; class Thermococci; order Thermococcales; family Thermococcaceae; genus Thermococcus; species Thermococcus sp. The sequence continues at coordinate 45,578 of NZ_JALVAO010000034.1, forward strand.
CTTCCTTATTGCAACTTCCATGTTTCTGACGTCATTGAGGGCGTCGAAAACCCGGAAGATATCGATTCCATTTTTATGCGCCAGCTCGACGAACTTCTCCACGACATCGTCGGGATAGTGCCTGTAGCCGACAACGTTCTGCCCCCTAAGGAGCATCTGGAGTTTAGTCTTCCTTATGTGCTCCCTGAGAAGCCTGAGCCTCTCCCACGGGTCCTCCTTAAGATAGCGTATGCATACGTCGAAGGTCGCTCCTCCCCAGACCTCCATTGAGTAGAAGCCTATTTTGTCCATGGTTTCGGCTATCTTCAGCATGTCCTCCGTCTGGAGGCGCGTTGCGATGAGCGACTGGTGAGCGTCGCGAAATGTAGTGTCTATAATCTCTACCCTGTTCATTACCCATCACCTTTAATGCACACAATAGTACAGAACCTTAAAAACTTTACGACGGAAGAAGAATATTAAATAGACAATTGACGAACTACAGAAGGCCCTCAGCTTTCGCTGCCTCCTCCGGGTCCTCGTTCCTATGAATGACGCGAAGGAGGGCCTTTATGAAGGGCTCAGGGTTCTCGCGCTGGAATATGTTCCTTCCAACGACGGCCCCCGCGCCACCGGCTTCAATGACTTCCCAAACAACTTTCAGGAAATCCACAGGGTTGTCTTTTTTTGCACCTCCACTGAGCAGAACGGGGACTCCCGCCGCTGCATCAACGACCTTTGCAAAGGTCTCCCTCGAGCCGGTCCAGTAGGTCTTTATCATGTCCGCTCCGCTCTCGGCCGCGGCCCTCGCGCCGTACATGACGACGCGGTAGTCCTCTTTTTTGCCGTACTTCTCTGTGATGTACGGACCACGCGGATAGGCAAACTGCACAACAGGGAACCCTAGGTCGTGGGCGTAGCTCGCTATCTCCGCGAACTGACGCATCATAACATCCTCAGCTGGACTGCCCCAGTAGACGGTGGCCGCTATGGCATCGGCCCCGAGTTTTACCGCATCCTCGACGAAGGCCAGCTGGCTCTGAAGGAGTTGCTCCTCCTTCGGGCGGAGGTTGGTCTTGCTCGTGAGCTTTATCATCAGGCCAACGTTCGGCTTGACCTCGTCGCCGGCAATCCTCGCGATTCCGGGGAGCATCATGACACCGTCTATCCCCGCTCTGATGACCTTCCTGATGATAACCCTGGGATTCACATGCTCCCAGACAGGCTCAAAATCCGTTGGTCCATGCTCAAAGCCATGGTCCATCGCGAAAATCAGCGCCCTTCCATCCCTGCGGAAGAACCTCCTAAGCCTTCTTCTTATCCCAACGCTCTGGTAGGCGTCCATTTACATCACCCAGAGTGATATATCTTTTTATGTGGATTTAAGGTTTTCCCCGCATGTTACTACCACTTAGAGTTTTCCGCAATCGTTTAAACGCCTTTCGTCAAACAATGAAGTGGTGTTCAAATATGCATTGGAAGGTAATCCGGTTTACTGAGGTGAGCTCCACCAACGATTACGCAAGGGAGATAGCGAAGGAAGTGCCCGAGGGAACGGTTGTGGTGGCAAAAAGGCAGACCTCAGGAAGGGGAAGAAAGGGTCGGAAGTGGGCTTCTCCCGAAGGTGGTCTGTGGATGACGGCTATATTAAAACCCAGATCAAGCCCAGAGCATATTACAAAGCTTGTTTTTGTAGGGGCGCTTGCCGTAGTTGACACCCTTGCCCGATACGGAATTCCTGCGGAGATTAAGTGGCCCAACGACGTCCTTGTTGGTGGAAAGAAAATAGCTGGAATTCTCACCGAGTGCAAGCTTAATTCATTTGCTCTCTTAGGGATAGGTCTAAACGTCAACAACGAAATTCCGGAGGAACTCAAAGAGCAAGCAATCTCAATGGCCGAACTCGTTGGAAAGGTCAGTATTGAAGAAGTCCTCCAAGCACTCCTTAGATCCATTTCATACTGGTACAGCCTATTTAAGAACGGTATGCACGAAAAAATTCTCCAAGCCGTTCGTCTCAAAAGTTCAGTTATTGGGAGGAATGTTGTGATTATAGAGGACGGTGAAGTCGTGCTTGAGGGGAAAGCTATTGGAATAGATGAATCTGGATCCCTCCTAATTGATAGAAGTGGTCATATTGAGAGAGTAGTATACGGCGATGTTTCACTTCGTTTTGCAGATCAGTGAATTTCTTGCCATGTTTTATCATTTTGTCAAATATTCTGCGAAAAAGTTAAAATTCTTAAATCGTTATTATTGATCTTGCCAATTATTGTTTGGTATCTTGCTCTAATTGCAGGAGGTGCAGGTATGGGGCTGCTGAGAAAGTACCTTGAATATCCCGTCCTTTGGAAGATACTCTATGGTTTAATTTTTGGTGCGATCTTCGGGTTGATAGCAGGACACTTCGGCTGGACGGGTTTCGTGGAAACCTACATCAAGCCCTTTGGAGACCTCTTCGTCAGACTGCTGAAGATGCTCGTGATGCCGATTGTTCTGGCATCTCTCGTCGTCGGTGCGGCGAGTATAAGTCCTGCTCGTCTCGGTCGCGTCGGTGTTAAGATAATATTCTACTACCTTGCCACTTCTGCGATGGCAGTTTTCTTCGGCCTCATAGTCGGCAGGCTCTTCAACGTTGGTTCCGGTGTCAACCTCGGCTCTGGAACGGGTAAGGCAATCGAAGCCAAGAGCCCCTCGCTGGTTCAAACGCTCCTCAACGTTGTGCCAACCAACCCCTTCGCATCGCTGACAAACGGAGCGGTTCTGCAGGTCATATTCTTCGCCATAATCCTGGGTATTGCAATCACCTACCTCATGAACAGGGAAGAGGAGAGGGTCAGGAAGTCGGCCGAGACACTGCTCAGGTTCTTTGACGGTCTCGCCGAGGCGATGTACCTAATCGTCGGCGGTGTCATGCAGTACGCTCCCATAGGCGTGTTTGCGCTTATAGCCTACGTCATGGCCAAGGAAGGCCTTAAAGTCGTCGGACCTCTGGCAAAAGTCGTCGGCGCGGTTTACCTCGGCCTGTTCCTGCAGATTGTCATAACGTACTTTATACTCCTGAAAATCTTTGGCATTGACCCCATCAAGTTCATCAGAAAGGCAAAGGATGCCATGCTTACCGCCTTCGTTACGAGGAGCTCAAGCGGAACCCTGCCCGTTACGATGCGCGTGGCTGAGGAGATGGGCGTTGACAAGGGTATATACTCCTTTACCCTGCCACTCGGCGCGACGATAAACATGGACGGAACGGCACTCTATCAGGGTGTTACAGTCCTCTTCGTTGCAAACGCAATCGGCCACCCACTCACGCTGAGCCAGCAACTTGTGGTTGTTCTTACTGCAGTCCTTGCTTCAATCGGAACTGCCGGCGTTCCCGGGGCTGGAGCCATAATGCTCGCAATGGTTCTTCAAAGCGTTGGCCTTGACCTAACCCCCGGAAGTCCAGTGGCTTTAGCCTATGCGATGATACTTGGAATTGACGCGATACTCGACATGGGCAGAACCATGGTCAACGTTACCGGCGACCTTACCGGAACTACGATTGTTGCAAAGACCGAGGGTGAGCTAGACCTCTCCAAGTGGGCCGACTGACTTTTTCTTCCCTCTCTTTTGGGCAAACTTAATATACCCTCATCAATCCTTAACCTTCAAGGCATGTGGAGGTAAAGTTTCATGAGGAAGTTTGGATTTATGGTGATAGCTCTCCTGTTCTTTGGAGTCCTTTCGGGAGGAGTACTGGCCTCTGACGACTACAAAGAAGTACAAAAGAACGAGTACTGGGTTTCATGGAACGGAAGTGCTAACGTTACTCTCATTACTACCGTTTACAGTCCAGAAAGCCTCCTCAACAAGACCAGGGAGAGCATAGCTCAGATGGGACTTGAAAACGCTACTAAAGCCTTTGTGACTCAGATGGCTCAGAGGTTATCTCAAGAGGGTTATTATCTAAAAAATGCAACTGGAGAAATAATAGGATATAACTCAACAGGGCCCCTAACAACGATAATTAGAGGGGAGATACCGAACTTTGCGAAGTATTACTCCTACGGAGACGTCTGGGAAATCACCCTTGATATTCTTCGAGTTGCGGATTTGGCACAGATTGATCCTACCAAAATGAACGGGAGCATGACATTGGAAAACTACTTTATTGTTCACCTTCCCAAAGGGGCAAAAATAACGGAAATTCCTAACAACTATTCGGCACAGTCAAACGGGAGTTACATAAAAATCCAGGTCAGTACAAACGGCACCACAGTTTACGTTCATTCAATAATACACTTTGCAAAGGGCGTGACTTACTCCGATATTCAGGCAATTTACGGCCAGCCACGGGCTTTTGTAATACAATATAAGGGAAAAGCAGGAGTTGAGAACTACACAACCTGGGAGATGAGGATACACAACAACATAACAGTTCAAGAGAACCAGACGGTTTTTGACAGCGTTGAGGAATATATCAAGCCTGAATCCTACATCAACTATCTTAAGTTCCAGATAACTTATCAAGGAGTTCAGCAGGCTGAGCAGAGCCTGTATCAAAAATACGCTCAAAGCTTTCAGGTTCAGGGTGTTGGAGTTAAAAGTGGATCTGTCAAGATACTTAATTTGAACTCAACGGGTCCGCTTATTGTAAAATACCACTTCATCCTCACGAACTTTACTCACAGGATAAACGGAACATACGTTTATGCCTATGACCCTAAGCTTGAACTCGGAAACATGCAATTCCTGAATAGGCTTGACGCAGCAATAAATGAGACAAAAATTACAAAGTTTATCCTTCCAGAGGGTGCAAAGTTCACGGAGCTCCCGAATGATATAAACATTGAACTCAATGGGAGTTTCGTCAAAATGACTGTGAAAAAAGTTAATGACAGAGAAGTTATAGTCACGAGCAACGTATACCTACGCTATGGAACTCCTGTAAATGCCTACCAAACCCTAATGGCCAAAGTGCCGAATAGAGTCGAATTCAAATACACCCTAAGTGAAAAAGAATCCTCCAACGGAATCTGCGGTCCGGCCCTTCTGGTTGGGCTTGCACTACTGCCCCTCCTCTACAGGAGGAGGCGCTGACCTCTTTTCTTCCCTTTACGAAAAAGCTTAAAAACGCATCCCCAAAGCATCAACAGGCATTGTAAGGGGGTGTGACCATGTCAAGGTACAAGCCACTTGCCAAGAAGCTCAGGCTCGCGAAGGCTTACAAACAGAACAGACGCATTCCGGTCTGGGTTATAGTCAAGACGAACAGAAAAGTTCTCACCCACCCGAAGAGGAGACACTGGAGGAGGACCAAGCTCAAGGAGTGAGGTGGTCTAAATGATTAAGCCCGGTGAGGAAGTCATATTCGTCGTTCCCATCAGGAAGATAAAGAAGCGCGTTCCGCGCTGGAAGAGAGCACCAAGAGCGGCCCGCTTCGTCCGCGAGTGGATAGCGAGGCACGCCAAGGCCGAGGAGGTCAAGCTCGACCCCGCCGTTAACGAGAAGCTCTGGGAGCGCGGAGCGGAGAAGCCACCCAACAAGCTCCGCGTTAAGGTCGTCGTGGAGGAAGTTGACGGCAAGAGGGTCGCGAAGGTTTCCCTCGCCTGATTTTAACCACTTTTTAGAGGTGACGAGATGCACATCGAGAGGCTCGATTTTGAGAACTCCCCCTACCTTGGAGTTTACGGTTTCGCCACTGACAGGGTAGCCATCGTTAGGGAGGGCCTTGGCGAGAAGAAGCTGGATGTCCTCAGGGATGTTTTGAAGGTTCCGCTCATCGAGACGAGCATCATGAAGTCGCGCATAGTGGGTATATTCACAGCAGGGAACTCCAACGCGCTAATCGTTCCATGGTACATCTGGGATGCCGAGCTCGACACCATAAACGCCCGGCTCAAGGAAGAAGGAATCGACATGGAAGTTGTCCCCTTTAAGAGCAGGCTCACCGCCTTTGGAAACCTCATTCTGGCCAATGACAAGGGTGCACTGGTCAGCAAGGAGTTTACAAGGGAGGAAGCAAGGAAAATAGAGGACATTCTCGGCGTTCCCGTCGAGAGGGGAGTCATAGCAGATTACACCGCCGTTGGGAGTGTCGGTGTTGTTACGAACAGGGGTGGCCTTGTCCATCCTGAGGCAACCGACGAGGAACTCGAGTGGCTTAGCGACCTATTCAAGGTTGAGGTCTACGTCGGAACAGCCAACATGGGAGTTCCCTTTGTCGGCTCGTGTATGATAGCCAACTCCCATGGCGTCGTTGTGGGACACCTCACGACCGGTCCCGAAATTGTGAAGATTGAAGAGGCCTTGGGCTTCCTCGGATAAAGCTTAAAAGGGTCTTTTCAAAGCTCAGCCGGAGGGAGGGATGAAAATGGAGGTCAAGGTTTACCGCGTAAAGGGAATCTTCCAGAGGGGTAAGCTCAAGCAGCCCTTCACCAAGGAGTACAGGGCTCTAAAGCCGGAGCACGTGGAGGAGCTCGTTTACTCCGAGATTGGGAGCAAGCACCGCGTTCCAAGAACCAAGATATGGATTGAGAGCATCGAGGAAATAAGCCCGGAAGAGGCTGAAAATCCCGTGGTTAGAAGGCTCAGCCTTGAGCTCTGATTTCTTTTCTCCACCATAGAACCCTCGACTGGTAGTGTCTCTTTGGGAATATCTCCAGGGGGTCTATTCCCCTCTTCCTGATGAGGTGCCGTAGCTCGACCTCGTAGTCCGCTTTTTCGAGCTCCTCGCTCTCCCGGATTTCGACGACGAAAAGCCTCTCGGTCAGCTCGCGTATCGTCTTGTAGCCGAGGCCGAGGAGGGGTCTTATGTAAGCTACGCTAAAGCGGTCCTCCAAGGACCTCGCCTTGGGCAAATCCAGATATGGAACCCTGTCGTCTCTCCTAGTGCCGTCGCTTATCCTCTCGACTTCCGGCATTGAGGCGAGTGTTTCCAGAGCCCTCTCGTGGATGAACTGGATGGCGTTGTTGGGGTGGCCGTCCTTTATAGCTATCTCACAGGCATTCTCAAGGATTTCTTCGGGAAGGTAGACGACCCTGTGCCTGAAGCCCAGCCTCTCGGCCGTTTCCCTCGCGTACTTCCAGTTATCGAGGATGCCAAAGCTCACCGTTACGAGTTCCACATCGTAGCCAAGTCTATCTAAAATCCACGCACCCAAACTGGAGTCCTTTCCGCCGGAGTAAAGGTGGTAAACCCTCATGGCGACCCCTCAGTATGCTCTACCGGGGGTTTATTAAGGTGGCCCAAGGCAATGATAGTCTTAAAAGGCCAACCTTTTTAAGGTCATCTCCAGCGAGAGGTTAGTGGTGAGAGAGATGGAAAAACGCTTACCCGGTAAGGTGAGGAGAGCCCTGCGCGCGAGATACTACGACATAGAACCGCGAGCGTGGATAGGTAAACGCGGTCTTGAAGCGAGCGTAATCGAGGAAATCAACACCCAGCTTGAAAAGGACGGCGTGCTCAAGGTGGAGATCAGGAAGGGTGCGCTCATCTCGACTGGAATGGACAGGAAGGCCATAGCTGAGAGGGTTGCTGAATTAACCGACAGCGAGCTCATCGATGTCAGGGGCAAAAGGTTTATATTGTTCAAACCGAGGGAAGGCTGGGAAAGGTATTTAAGGCGCCTTGAAAGAAAGGGAAGAGCCAAGAGGCGGGAGGAACCCGTCCGTAAAGTCAGGCTCGATATCGCTAACTTCAGGAAGAAGTTTAAGAAGGGGAGGGATTGAAGGATGGCGACTGTCTATGACGTTCCCGGTGACCTGCTCGTTGAGAGGGTCGCTGAAAAGCTCAAGGAGATTGAGGAGATAAAGCCCCCGGAGTGGGCCAAGTTCGTCAAGACCGGAAGGCACAAGGAAAGACTCCCTGAGCAGGACGACTGGTGGTACTACCGCGTTGCAAGCATACTCAGGAAGGTCTACATAGACGGCCCCGTCGGAATCGAGAGGCTTCGCACCTGGTACGGTGGCAGGAAGAACCGCGGACACGCCCCCGAGCACTTCTACAAGGCCGGAGGAAGCATCATCAGGAAGGCACTCCAGCAGCTTGAACAGGCCGGTTTCGTCCAGAAGGTTCCGGGAGAGGGAAGGGTTATAACTCCCAAGGGCCAGAGCTTCCTCGACAAGATAGCCACCGAGCTCAAGAAGGAGCTTGAGGAACAGATTCCGGAGCTCAAGAAATACTGAGCTCCCTTTTCTCATACTCTACCCAATACCTTTTTAACTTCCACTTCTGAGCCTGAATCAGGAGGTGAGAAAATGGCGGAGGACATAGAGGAGATTAGAAAGCGCAAGCTCATGGAGCTCCAGAAGAAGTACCTTGAACAGCAGAAGGCCCAAGAAGAAGCTATAAAGCAGGAGATGGAACTCCAGGCCCAGATTGATGCGATAATGAGGAAAATCCTAACTCCGGAAGCGAGGGAGAGACTCGGAAGGGTGAAGCTTGTGAAACCCGAACTCGCGAGACAGGTTGAACTCGTCCTCGTTCAGCTCTATCAGGCCGGCCAGATTAGGGAGCCAATAGACGACGCCAAGCTGAAGAGAATTCTGGCTCAAATAGATGCGAGGACCAGAAGGGAGTTCAGGATTAAGTGGTAGCGGACGGTGAATTGATGGACGCCAGGGAAATAGTGAGAATCCTCGACGAAAAGGGAGAGGTCAGTCTCGACACTTGGAGGCTCGTATCCGTTAGAAAAAACGACGACGGAACCGCGGACATCCTGTACAGGAACAGACACGTTGGGAGTGACGAAAACCCCGTTTTCCTCTGGATTTATGCAAACATCGTTGAAGAGGACTGGGATGTTCGGGTTTTGGAGAGGATAACCTTTCAGAAGGAAGACCTGCTCTGGCTGTTGAAGTTCGTGTTTCCAAAAGTTAAGGTTTATAAGGGGCTCGCCAAATAGCCCGCCGGCCGGGGGTGTTTGAGTGAGCGGGAAGAGAGTATGTCCCGTGTGCGGCTCAACTGAATTCATTTACGACCCCAGCAGGGGTGAAATAGTCTGTAAGGTTTGCGGTTATGTAATCGAGGAGAACGTGGTCGACGAGGGGCCGGAGTGGAGGGCCTTCGACCCCAGCCAGAGGGAGAAGAGGGCCCGCGTTGGGGCTCCTGAAAGCATACTGCTTCACGACAAGGGTCTTTCAACGGACATAGGAATAGACCGCTCCCTCACTGGTTTAATGAGGGAGAAGATGTACAGGCTTAGAAAGTGGCAGTCTCGCTTGAGGGTCAGCGACGCCGCCGAGAGGAACCTTGCCTTTGCCCTGAGCGAGCTCGACAGGATAGCGAGCCAGCTGAAACTTCCAAGGCACGTTGAAGAGGAAGCGGCAAGGCTCTATAGAGAGGCGGTGAGAAAGGGCCTCATAAGGGGTCGCTCGATTGAAGCCGTTATAGCGGCCTGTGTCTACGCCGCGTGCAGGCTTTTGAAGGTTCCGAGAACCCTCGATGAGATTGCCGACATTTCCCGTGTTGACAAGAAGGAAATCGGCAGGAGTTTCCGCTTCATAGCCAGACACCTGAACCTGACTCCAAAGAAGCTCTTCGTGAAGCCTACCGATTATGTCAACAAGTTCGCAGACGAGCTCGGCCTGAGCGAAAAAGTGAGGAGAAGGGCAATAGAGATACTTGAGGAGGCCTACAAGCGGGGTCTCACGAGCGGAAAGAGTCCCGCCGGTCTCGTAGCCGCGGCGCTCTACATAGCTGGTCTCCTAGAGGGGGAGAAAAGAACCCAGAGGGAAGTTGCAGAGGTTGCCCGCGTCACTGAGGTCACCGTAAGAAACAGATATAAAGAACTCGTGGAAAAGCTCAACCTCAAGATACCGCTTTAGCGGAACCAGCTCTCCAGGGTTCTCTGCTTTCCGGCTTTTACGGCCTTTTTCAGTCTTTCAAGGCCATTCTTCACCCTTTCCTCGCTGAAGTCGTGTTCATCGCAGAGGAACTTAAGGATTCCCTCCTCATCGGGCTCGCGCCATTTCAGAGAGTACTCGTCAGTCACAGGAGGATTCAGGAAGAACTCCTTTATCGCGTAGAGGTCAACGTCACTCTCCTTCTGGTATTTTTTGAGCGGGTTTTTGGAGCGTTTAACTATCGTTAAAGCCTTCTTCGGGCCGATACCCTTAATTCCTCCCGGGTTGTAGTCGGTTCCAACGAGAATAGCTAGTTCAATTAACTTCTCCCTGTCTATGCCGAGCTCTTTGAGGACCTCATCGAGAACTATTAACTCGGGCTTGACCTCGACGTATACGTTCTTCCCCGGAAGTTTTCTCCTTCCCGTTATGGTCAGATTCCTGACGAGCCTCGGCGTTCCAAAAAGCAGGGAATCGTAGTCCTGACTCGCTGAGGCATAGACGTCCCCTTTCTGCGCCATATACGCAGCTTGAGCTTCCCCTTCACTCGGGGCTTGCACAACCGGGACGCCCATGAGCTGGAGAAGTTTCTTGGCGTCCTCTATGAGGGTCTGGTTGAGCCTCGTTGCCCTCATGGCGTACTTCTTGGCCTCCTCTATGTCGCCCCTCTCGAGGGCCTCGTGCCACTTTTCCTCGGCCTCTTCCCTCGCCTCGCGCCTCTTTTCGAGCTCCCTTTTCTTGAAGGCCGGCGGTTCGCCGTCGAAGACGTAAGCTGGCTTTATACCTGCCTCCATCAGGTTAATCGTTCTGTAGAAGAATCCGCTCAGGTGAGAGGTTATCCTTCCCTTTGAATCCATTAGAGGTGTCCCGTCTCGCTGTCTTATCGTTGACAGGAACTGGTACATGGCGTTGAAAGCGTCAATGGCGACCTTTTTTCCGTAGAGGCTCTCCAGTTCTATCTCCTTTCTCGGAATGAGCTCGCCTATTTGAACACCCATTTACACCACCAGAGAAAGTAGGAAAAAGGGTTTTTAGGATTTGCCTCCGCCTACCGGGTTGCTCATCACTACTCAGAGAGGGGAAGGGTCTTCATCGGCGATATAGGCCCTTCTCGATAAGGAACTCTTCGTGCTTCGTTCTCCTCTGCCTCTCCTGCACATAAATCCAGCCCATGACAAAGATAAGAGTTGCCATTCCAATCAGCGTCTGCCAGCCGAGCTGGTTGTAGTCAAGTGTTATTATAATCTTTCGCACCATCGCCAGAACGCCGAGCTCAACGACGTTCCTCATGCTGACGTGGTGCTCCTTGACGTACATCGTCAGGAGTTCGAATATCTCAAGAAAGATTATGACGAGGACTATCTGGTGAAGAACGTTTTCAATATCAAACGAGTGCATAGTTTCCGTAATTAGATTGGCCATTAGGTAAACCACGTATCCCATAGTTATCGTGGCAAGGCCTATAACAACTATATCAAACAGAACGCTAAGCCACTTGAGAAGAAGTGTCTCAATGATTCTCACATCATGATGTTTCGTACCCATTCTCACACCCCAAAGAAAGTTTAGTAGGAATCTAAAAACTTTTCGGAAAACCTAAGGGTTCTTTGAAAGCCTAAGATTTCTTTATCGAAGATTTTGAAAGTTGGACCACCACCTCTGGTTATTTTAACGTCTGTCGAGGGCAATATCGGCAGAAAGGGAGGGGAAAGGTTTTAACTGCCTTTTACAGATGTAAAAAATGTAAATGTCATTCGAGGTGATAAAAATGGTTGACCCAAACATCGAAGCTCTTTTCAGGCCGAAGAGCATCGCAGTTATAGGTGCCTCCGAGAAGCCGGGCAAGATAGGCTACGCTATTATGAAGAACCTTGTGGAGTATGGCTACGAAGGCAAAATCTACCCCGTTAACATTAAGGGCGTGGAGATTAAGATTGGTAATCGTGTTTTCAAGTCCTATAAGAGTATCCTCGACGTTCCTGACGAGGTTGATATGGCAGTGATAGTTGTTCCAGCAAAGTTTGTCCCGCAGGTTGTCGAGGAATGCGGTCAGAAGGGAGTTAAGGTCCTGCCGATTATCAGTTCCGGCTTCGGCGAGCTCGGTCCAGAGGGCAAGAAGGTAGAGCAGCAGCTAGTCGAGACTGCCAGAAAATACGGCATGAGAATTCTCGGTCCAAACATTTTTGGTGTTGTGTACACCCCCGAGAAACTCAACGCCACCTTCGGACCAACTGACGTTCTGCCCGGGCCTCTTGCATTAATCAGCCAGAGCGGTGCCCTAGGAATAGCCCTCATGGGCTGGACCATCCTAGAGAAAGTCGGCCTCTCAGCCGTTGTCAGCATAGGAAACAAAAGCGACATAGACGATGCTGATCTGCTCGAGTTCTTCAAAGAGGACGAGAACACTAAGGCAATCCTCATCTACATGGAGGGTGTCAAGGACGGAAGGCGCTTCATGGAAACGGCCAAGGAGGTCAGCAAGGTCAAGCCGATAGTGGTCATCAAGGCCGGAAGGAGCGAGCGCGGTGCGAAGGCGGCCGCTTCCCACACAGGTTCCCTCGCCGGAAGCGACAAGATTTATGACGCGGCGTTCAAGCAGGCGGGAATAATAAGGGCCTACACCATCGGCGAGGCCTTCGACTACGCGAGAACTCTCAGCAACCTTCCCGAGCCCGCTGGAGAGAACCTTGTCATAATAACCAACGGCGGTGGAATAGGCGTCATGGCCACCGATGCCGCTGAGGAGAGCGGTCTGCACCTCTACGACAACCTAGATGAGCTCAAGGTCTTCGCAAAGCACATGCCTCCATTCGGTTCATACAAGAATCCTGTTGACCTGACGGGTATGGCTGGAGCAGAGAGCTATGAAGGGGCAATCAAAGACGCTCTGGCTCATCCTGAGATGCACAGCATAGCTGTCCTCTACTGCCAGACTGCAGTTCTTGACCCAAGGGATTTAGCGAACATTATTATCAGGGAATACAACGCGAGCGGAAGAAAGAAGCCTCTTGTTGTTGCAATCGTCGGTGGAATTGAAGCAAAGCATGCAATCGACATGCTCAACGAAGAGGGCATTCCTGCCTATCCAGAACCAGACAGGGCAATAAAGGCTTTGGCAGCTCTCTACCGCTGGAGCAGGTGGAAGGCTCAGAAAGAGTGATTTTTTTTCTTTTTCTCAATCTGTTCAAAAAGTTTTAATAATTCTAAGTGGTCATAACACCGGTGTGTTCTATGGAGTGGAAGAGAACAATTGAGGCCAACAAGAGAGAAGCTAGGCAAGTGAAACTGGCGTTTCTGGGAGTTTCTGTGGTAATTCTCCTCTACGGACTGATTGTTACGGGAGTGAAAATCCAGGACTTCACCGGCTTTTGGGAAAATATCCCACTTCTGTTTTTCTATCTTTACACCCCCTATCTTTTTCTGGGTATCGGTGTTGCCATTGGAGGATTCCTCGTCGAGAACTGGCTCAACCTAAAGAGCATAAAGTGGCATGTCGTTTTTATTCTGTCACTTCCTTTTTTGTACTCTGCCGTTCGTTTTCCAATTGAGATTGTCCTCTTCGGTTTTCCAACATACGAGGAGTTCATGTGCTGTTCATTGCTCACTATCGTGTTCCTCATTTGGTATGCTTTTCTCTTAACATACAATGGGAAGAGATGAGTAGTTCATTATTTCAAGATCATGCAAAATTTACGTAATGCTTTTATAAAAAGGCCCCCTACTAGTTAATCCGGGGTGAGGCTGTTGAGAGAAAGCTCAATTTTTCTATTTTTCTTAATCTTGGTTGGTGCTTATCTAAATTCACCCCATGTTCAAGCCACGCCAGTAACTTTACCCATTTCTCCTTACGTGGACCTTCATTCGAAGATTATAAAGAACGGCGGGAGCATAGATGGAGTTCTTCTCGCCGTGGAAGTAAACTCAAACCTTTCAAAGCTGACACTAGTGAGCCCAAATGGTTCCATAACCCTCCTAAAGAAGATTGGTACAGCCTACGTTCCACCCCAAAGGATCTCAGTTAAGAAGGTTGTAATATCAGAGCTCCCCAATAACGCAACTTTCCGGGTATTCTACTCCGGTTTCTCTGCCAGATACGTCCCTCCCCTGAACTTCTCCAATGGAAGGTTCGTTCTCTCTTCGTCTCTCTCCATAAACGTTTCCAGTAGTGGATTCTACCTCAATGTTACCTATCCGCGCGGTTCGCTAGCGGTTATCGGCAGGAACGGCATGAATTTCATCTTTAAGGACTCATACATAATCGCAGGAAACAGAACATTCAACGGATCTCCCATCAAAGCAGTGCTGGCGTACTGTGTCGATTGTGAAGCGAAGAATCACGTGAAATTGACAGGTTACAACATAGATACAAAACTCAACGTTGGTAAATATGAGAGCTATCTTGGCAGTATGGAGTGGATTTCAAAGCAGATTGTTCTCAAAAAAGGGTTCTCATTTGAAAACCTCACCCTCTATAACAACTGCACTGAGCTAATGGAACATAACTACTTCAACTGTATAACCAGTTCCGGAAAGGATTACAGGAAGGGAATTCCATTTCTCCTTGAAATTGGGGTAGCGGTGCTTCTTTTATTGGTCATCTTAATATGGGGGAAGAAACCATGAAAAAACTCATCTCGCTTGCTATCCTCCTAATCTTGCTCGGCTCGTTGCTCATCGCTTTGGCGTTTCATTCGGGCAAGGAATGTGCGTCCCAATACACGGAGGTGAAGCTGAGCTTTGCCCGCGCGCTGGAGGTTCAGAACGGCGGTGAGGTTGAGGCGTACGTCTTGGCCGTGGATGCACCAACCAACGCGGGCAATATACTTGTCGTTAACGACCCGGACGGGACTTCCTACGTCTTCGCAAGGAGGAACGGGCTGTTCTACCCTCCAAAACCAGTCTCCTTCAAAAACCTCTACGTTGAGAACCTCTCGTGGAGGACGAACATCACAGTCTACGCGGTTTCGGGTGACTACGCTGGCTTTTTGAACGTGAGTGGTGGGAGGTTCATCATTGGTTCTCCAGTAGAGAACTTCGGGGGAATCGCATTCATCTGCAATCGCCCTTTCGTTTTCAACGTGAGCGACCCAAGGGGCACGGTGTACGGGGACGATGGAAAGGTTCTTCTCGTTTTGAAAAACGACTCTTTCAAAATTCTCAACGAGACGTACCGTGGCACTCCACTTCTCCTCGAGGCGGGATGCAACCAGGAACAGGATAGGGTCGGCTACACGTTGCTCTACAGAAATCCGTTCGGCGGGTACATCTCCTACTCCGGTGTCCTAGATGAATCCATCCTAGTCCTCGGCAAGGGCTTCAGCTTCAAAGAACTGGAGGCACGTCAGAGGGTTATCCCCCTCTGTCCAAGATCTCCCGGAAAAACCGATGTTCTCAGCAGAGAAAGCCCCCTCTGGGACGTCCTTATGATAGTTCTAGGGTTGCTCCTCATAGGCGTCGCAGTGAGAAGGCCATATAAACCGGGGAAGCGTGGTTTAAAGCGGTGATACCATGCGTGTAGCTCTCATAAGTGACATACACTCCAACTGGGAGGCCCTTCAGGCGGTCTGGAGAGAAGTCAGAAATGCGGACGTAATACTGTGTATGGGCGACTTGGTTGGTTACGGCGCTTCCCCAAACGAGGTTGTTGAGTTCGTGAAGAGACAGATGGAGAAAAGAACTTTCCTCTGCGTTCGCGGAAACCACGACAACGCGATAGCCTTTGGCGCGGACTGGGGCTTCAACCCCTACGCGAGGGAAGCGGTGAGATGGCACCAGCGGGTTATGAAAGTTGAAAACCTTGAGTTCCTTAGGAGACTTCCGGTAAGGCAACTTTTCACCGACGACACCGGCCGGAGCTACCTCTTAATCCACGGCTCGCCAAGGGCACCTCTGGATGAATACCTCTTTCCCTGGTTGCCGGAGAGCGAGTTCAGGGCAGTTTTAAGCTATGTGAAACAGGACGACCTCCTCGTTGGCCACACCCATGTTCCAATGCTCAAGATTATCGGAGGAAGGAGGATAATAAACCCGGGAAGCGTTGGCCAGCCAAGGGACGGCGACTGGAGGGCAAGTTATGCGGTGATAGACACGGAGGAAGAACCACCAGACAACGTTGAGTTCCACCGCGTAGAATACGACGTTGAAGAAAGCGCAAGGAAGATAATAGAGGCGGGACTGCCGAGGTTCTTGGCGGACAGGCTCTTCGAGGGTCTTTAGTTCTTCTTCTTAAGGCCCCCTTCAAGGGTTCCCCTTGACCTCGTGGGGGCGGGCTTTGGAAGGCGCTTGAGCTTGGAGCGAATGGCTAGCTTGTTGGTGTCTATAATTATGACTTCCCCAATGCTCTTCACGGCACTTACGGGAATCAGAAGGAGCCCCTCGTGGTCCGTAACGAATTCACTCGTGTCAAGGTCTTCATCTGGTTCAGCGACTATCACGAGGATTTCACCCGTTTCCTCGTCAAAGCTTAAGTCGTAAACCCACCCAAGTCTTATTCCCGTGTCAGTTATGAGCTCAACATCTCTAAGCTTAGATGCCATTATTCTGACCATCTTCGCCACCTCTGGGTATAATCCTGTAACCCCTTGGAGATTAACGTATAAAACCTTTTTCCAACAATAAAAACGGAAACATCATGCCTTTTTGGCCTGTAGTTCTTGGGCCTTCTTTGCAAGTTCGCCCAGCTGGGCTTCAAGCTTTTTAAGGGCCTCCTGGGTCTTCATTATAGCTTCATCGTACTCCTTTATCCGTGCCTCGAGGTATTCAATTGCACTCTCAAGGTTCTTCTCAACAGCATAGCCTGCTCCGACGCTCACTATAGCGTTCTCTTTGTCGGTTATCTTGCCCTTAAGGAACGAACCAGCCCCAATCGGAACGAGGATTTCAACCTCGTCCTCAGTTTTTTTAAGTTCCTCAAGAGTCTCCTTGACAGCCTTGAACTCGTCCCTACCGAGGGTGAGCAACTCGAGGTTCTGGGCCAACAGCTGGGCCTGTGCCTGCAGAAGCTGATACTCGTAAGCGAGTTTCTCTATTTCCTTTTCCACCATGGTTACCACCGAAAAAACTATGGAAAGAGGCTTTTAAGATTTGGGTTAAAGGGCCAAAAGTCACCCAATGATTTCCTCCGCTATTCTCTCGGCGATTTCCTTCAGGGCTTTGCTTGCAGGGCTCTCGGGGAATGCCTCAACAACCGGCTTGAGCATGGACATGCTCTTTGGAATGGCCCTGTCGTAGGGGACCTCACCTATTATCGGTATCCCCTCGCTTTCGGCCCACTCCTTTAATGCAGTAAAGCCGGGGTTGAGATCGGCCTTGTTTATTATCAGGTAAGCCGGCTGTCTGAAGTGCTGGACGACCTTGTAGGCGCGCTGGACGTCGCTGAGGGAAGCGGGCGTCGGTTCGGCAATCAGTATGGTCAAGTCGGCCCCCCCTATGCTCGCTATAACCTGACAGCCGATTCCCGCGGCACTGTCAACAATCATGTGCTCTAAGTTGAGCTCCTCCATGATTTTCTTGGCCCACTCCTTCTCCTCCGTAACGAGCTTACCGCTCTCCGGCCTTCCAACGTCGAGCTGGGCAGAGATTATGGGGAAGCCGTACTTGGTGGTTGCCTTCCTTATGACACCCGAGCGGGCCTGTTCGAGGGTTATCGTTCCCGGAACCGGACAGACGAGACCGCAGACGTTACAACCCTCGCAGGTGAGCTCGTTGACGACGTAGTTGCCGGATTCATCGATGTAAATGCTCTCGTAGGGACAGCGCTCCATACAGATTCCACAGCGGACGCAGGTCTCGGTGTTTATTCTGGCAACCTTTGCACCTATGTGCTCCCTCTCCTCCTCCCACTCCTCTACGCCAAGGAGCAGACCTAGGTTAGGTGCCTCAGCGTCGGCATCAACCGCGATAAGCCTGTATCTGTCCTTCAGGAAGTAGAGGAGGGAAGCCGTTATCGTGCTCTTTCCAACGCCACCCTTACCGCTCGCTATCGCTATCTGCATCACTCACCACCCCCGAGAAAGCCGGCAACCTTCTCGGCCATTTCGCGGAAGATTTTCGCCTCGGGAACGTCTTCAAGGACGATGGGCCTTCCGGAAACATAGCTCCTGACGATGTTCTCGCTGTAGGGTATCTCGGCTATGACCTCGGCCCCGTATTTTTCCGCGAGCTCCCTGACCCTTCCAGTATCGCCCAAGTCGGCCCTGTTGATGACCACCCATGTCTTCAGACCCATCAGCTTCCCGAGCTTGAGAATGAGCTCCGTGTCGTGGATTCCGAGCGGGGTCGGTTCCGTAACCGCTATCAAAAGCTCCGAGCCCTCAATGGCCTTTGAAACGGTGTTACCGGTTCCAGCGGCGGTGTCAACCATGAGGAGCTCGTAGTCTAGGCCTCTCGCGCGTCTCTTGGTTTCAACGACGAGGGGCATCGAGCGTTCCTCCCCTTCCCTTAGCTTTCCGGTAACGAGGGTGAAGCCATAGGGAGTTTCGGTCACGTATGTGTGGCCTATAACACGAAAAGCCTCTTGAATCGCCCCCGGAACAGGGCAGACTATCTCACAGGCCCGACAGCCGGAACAGAGGTTGGGCATCAAGAACGGCGTCCCGTCTTTCAGCGTTATTATCGCGTGCTCCTCGCAGACCTCGGCACACTTCCGGCACTTGATACACTTGGAGTAGTCGAACTTCGGCATGAACTGATTAACGGGCCTCTCGTTTGAGAGCTCAACGCCGAGGAGCAGGTGGTCGTTTGGGGCTTCAACATCTAAGTCCGCCAAAACCAGCCTGAAACGTTTTGCCAGCTCAATGGCGAGGTTAATCGCGACGGTTGATTTTCCGGTTCCTCCTTTTCCACCGCTCACCGCTATCTGCACGTTCTCACCTCCGAAAATTAGGGTAGCCGAATTCCTTTTAAGCTTTGTGCATAATCACGAAAGTCGCGAAAAGTTTTTATTAACAAGAAGTTATTAAAGCTTTGGTGGTGGGTATGGAGCTGGCGAAAATCGAGAGAAAGAAAGCCGAACTCTACAGGGCGTTAATACCGCTCGTTCCGAGGGACTTTAAGGACGACCTCAAACTGCTCGCGAGCCACTCCGAGAGAAACGCGAGACTGCTCGAAAAGGTCAAAGTGCCCGAGGAAACGAGGGGATTAAGAGAGGTAGAGGTTGCCCTCGAGTTTCTGGAGAAGGCACTCACGGATCCGGAATCAAAGGTAGAGGACTACTATCGCTTTGCGATAGATGCCGAGGAGGCAACGGCCAGAGTCTACTCCGAGCTGAGCATGAAGGCCAAGTCGGAGAGAACCAGAAGGCTCTTCCGCTGGCTGGCCGAGATAAGCAGGGAACACGCCGAAATACTGAGGAGGCACCTTGAGATGTGGGAGTTCATGCAGGAGCAGGTCGAGGAGGAAGAAATCCCCGAGGACCTGCTCGAGCAGTGGTTCGAGGACATAGACCTGTAGTTAGGTTTCCCTAAATCTTTTTAAAGCTCCCGCAGAGGTTTTAACGGTGGTTGATATGAGATGCCTGAAGGTTGCCTTTGGAATGGAAGACGATGAACACCTAATCGATGCTCACTACGGCGACTCTGAGTTCTTTGCCATCTACGAGGTCTGTGAAGATGGTAGCGTTAAACTCCTGGAAAAGAGGCCGAACAAAGCCAAAGACTTTGAAGAGGAGCACGATGAAGGCCACGGCGACCCGAGGAAGTTCAAGGCAGTTGTGAGCCAGCTTTTGGACGTTGACGTTCTAGCGGCTTTTAGAATGGGGCCGAACTTTTTGAGAATCCGGGACAAGACCAACAAGGTGGCCTTCTTTACGAGGACAAGAGACATAAAGCTCGCCCTCCAGCGCGTCCTTGAGAACTTCGATGAACTCTGGGAGCAGGTTCAGGCCAAGAAAGCCGAGAAACCCCCAATAGAGGAATGAGTGATGAGATTCTGGGGGATTGAGCCAAAGGTCGGCCTTTTTTCAGGTTTATATGCGCTCTTTGCGCTTTACCTGAACTCAAGGCTCAGGCCGGGCATCTCTCTCCCTTTACCGGGACTTGTTTTACTCCTTTCGGGCCTTTTTCTGTGGCTCGTCTGCTACCTTCAGGTTTCGAGGGCCTACTCAAGGGGAGAGCTCTTAACCAGGGGCTGTTACGCGAGAGTTAGGCATCCAATATACTCCATCTGGGGCTTTCTAATCATCCCGGGCTTTTCCCTGGTGGTAGGTGGCTTCATGCTCTTCCTTCCGGTTATCTACTGGCTCTCGGTTTTGGCATTTATAGGTGAG
>NZ_JALVAO010000035.1 GCF_027011145.1 Thermococcus sp.
TGAACCTCTCAATGAGCCTTCTCTCGCCGGGCTTTTGAACATCGTAACCGGCTTTTCTCAGGACTTCAAGGGAACCTTTGAGGAGACGCCCCTTTGGAAGAACGAACCTCATCTTTCCACCTCCACCGGAATTCCCATTGAAACGAGCTTTCTGGCTTCCCTGAAGGAGCTTATCCCCCTGAGGAACTTTCTGCCCTTCCTTTCCCTAACGCTGGCGAGTTCAAGGAGTGCTCTTAGGTCAAGGGCAAAACCCACCGCAGGTTTTCCGTGGAACGAGTACTCTCCACCGCCCCCGATGGGCCTTCCGAGAAGGGGCGAATAGACCTCGAATATGACGTCACTGTAATAGGGCAGGGGCCTCACCGTCCCAAAGTCCACGAAGATTCTTTCGTCATCAACCAGTTTGAGAATCTGGGTGAGCTTTGGATAGTTGCTCTCCTTTCCCCTGAAGTTAAAGAGGTTCCAGAGTTCTTCCTTTTTGTCTTTGCCTATCGGTAGCTTTTCAATCAATCCAAAGTTTCTCCGCTGGAGGGCCCGGCACACCGTTTCTCGAAACTCCTCTATGTCCTCGGTTGCTTTCCGCCATACTTCGAGGCTTCCAAGGTCTATGTAGAACTCACTGATTCCAAGGCTTTCGAGGGACGTTATCAGAACGCTGATAACCTCCGCTGTCATGAAGTTCGGTTCTCCCCCAATGAACTCGACTCCGGCCTGCCATTTTCCCTCGACTCCGCCGTCAAGGACTTCCCCCACGTAGTACAGTTTGGCGAGGTCTATCTCGTATTTCAGCAACCTGCTCGTCACGTCGGGCTTTATCAGATAGAACTCGTTGTTGTAGGCAAATTTGGTTCCTCCCTTTAGCGTCTCCGAGTAAGGCTCGATTGTGGGCAGAACGACTTCCCTGTAACCCCAGAGCTCAAAATTTCTCCTTAAGAGGCTCGAAATAATTGCCATACGCGAGTAATCCCTAATCCCCCTTAGGGCCATTTAGAACACCTCCGAATATTTTTCGAGAACTTTGGTCAAAGTCACCCAAGAAGCGTCAATGATGAAGACTACCCCTCAGAAGAGTTTTGAATCCAAATTCAAAGCCTGAAGAGACAGTTTTTACTCCCATCTCAAACCCCACCTGTGCCATTGATGTGTTTCGAAGGGGTTTATAAGCTTATCCGAAGGCTTTTCGACAGTTTGAAGAATAATCTTGGGGGACTTGTCAATGGTTCAGAAATGGGTATTAAAGTGAAGAGCAAAGTTCACGGAACGACGTACTTCAGGATAACGAATTCCCGATAGTCCATAACCTTCTCGAAACCCCTCCTTAGGTAGTAGCCGTACGCATCTAAACTGGGAAACGTTATCACGTGGGGAGTTTTTCCCAGGGAGAGAAGCCTTTTGACGGCGAAATCAAGCAGTTTAGAGCCGTATCCCTTTCCCCTGTAACCCGGACTTGTCATGAAGAACTCTATGAGACCGGTTTTCTCGTTCTTTATCTCCTCCGGCACCCACGGGATGTCCTTGCCTTCGAGCTCGTAAACCAGCGCCACCGTTCCCACGAGTAGCTCACCTTTTCTCATGGTGTAGAGCTCGTCGAACTCTTTTCCCAATCTGAACTCAAGGAAGGGCTCGTAAACCCGCTTAAAACCCTCGAAATCCTCTGGAGACGGCTTTTTCTCAACCCACTCAAGGGCAGGATAAGTCCCTCTCGTTGAGCGGTAAACCTCGAAGACGAATTTGAGTAGCTCGTCCTTGAGCGAGAGTGGGTTGTCAATCCTCTCGATTTTCATCTCCCTCCCCAAAGGTTATTAGGAACGTTGTTAAAATAACTACGGTGGTTTTATGGACGAGCTTGAAGCACTTGCCCTCGCGCTCGAGGTTGAAAAGGCCGAGATGAAATTCTACCTTGACCTCGCGAGGAAGACAAAGGACGAAAAGGCAAGGAAGATGTTCCTTTTTCTGGCAAGGGAAGAAGCCGACCACTGGGAACAGTTTGAGGAGAAGTTCCTTGAAATAGTCGTTGAGGAGTGCAGGCTTCCGGCCGTTAGTGAAGAACTTCTTGAAAAGCTCCTTGTTAAGGCGGAAAACGTTGAGAGCGAAGTAGATGCTGTAAAGATAGGCATGGAGCAGGAAAAGCTAACCTGGGAGTTCTACGAGAAGGCTTCTCAGGAGGCAGAACACGAGAGCGTTATGAGGCTCTTTGAAGAGCTTGCGAGGATTGAAAAAGCGCACTACGAACTCCTAAGGGCACAGTACGATGCGATCATGAAGACAGGCATATGGATGGACTACCAGGACTTCAGCCTTGAGGTGGATTGACTTATTCGACTAGAACATTGATAAACTTCACTTTTCTTCCCGTTTTTCTTTCTATGGTTTCTATTATCTCCGAGTCGTTAATGTCGATTATCCTCTTGTCATCGATTATGTTGATATGAGGTCTTGTGTTCACTTCTATTCTTGTCTCCCCATCAAGGGAGAAAAGCTCCACTAGTCCTAGCTCCTTCAGCGTGATAACGTTAGAGTATAGGGTTGAAAAGCTAACCGTTGGGAACTCTTTCCTCAGCTTTTCGTGAACCTCTCCAAGAGAGGGGTGTGTTTTTCCAATTTCCTCGAGGATTTGGAGAAGTTTAAGTCGTTGGGGGGTTATCTTATAACCTTTTTTCCGTAGAGTTTCAATGGCTTTCTCTTTCCACATGAATGAAACTTTAAAAAATCCATTTATAAGTCTTCCTAAATAGAAATAACTTCTAAATAGAAAAGTTTATTAACTAAAACTAACAACTATTAAATGGTGAAACCCATGTCTGAACACAACAAAAGACTTGTTGAAAGGGCTGGTATAGACGTTGAGAAGCTCCTGGAAATGCTTCTAAAAGCAGCCGCGGCGGAGTTCACAACCTATTACTATTACACTCTGCTGAGAAACCACTCCGCTGGCATGGAAGGTGAGACGATAAAGGAAATCGTAGAAGATGCGCGTCTTGAGGACAGAAATCATTTTGAGGCCCTTGTGCCGAGGATTTATGAACTCGGAGGAGAGCTTCCTAGGGACATTCGTGATTTTTCAGAAATGGCATGGTGTAGCGACGCTTACTTGCCCGAGAACCCCACAGTAGAAGAGATTCTGAAGGTGCTCCTCCAGGCAGAGCGCTGTGCTGTGGGAGTCTATACTGAGATATGTAACTATACCTTCGGAAAAGACCCTCGAACTTACGATTTAGCTCTTGCGATTCTCCACGAAGAAATAGAGCACGAGGCTTGGTTCGAGGAGCTTTTGACTGGAAAACCAAGCGGACACTTCAGGCGCGGAAAGCCTGGCGAGAGCCCCTACGTTTCAAAGTTCTTGAGGTAGGGTTATTAAGGAGAAGATTGAACTATAACGGGTGATACCATGCTTGCCAAATACCCTTTTGAGTTGCCGAAGGACAGGCCCCTCACCAAGAGGGAAATTGCGCAGGCCCTCCGCTGGGCTATCGAGGCGGAACTCGACGCGATAAGCTTCTATGAACAGCTGGCGGAACACATTGAAGATGAGAAAATCAAACACGTCTTCCTCGACGTTGCAAACGAGGAGAAAGAGCACTTCGGCGAGTTTCTAGCGGTTCTCTTCGCCGTTGATGAGGAGCTTGCGAAGTATATGAAGGAGGGCTTTGAGGAAGTGGAAGAAGAGACCGGGATAAGGGTCGAGCTCTGACCCTTTTCTTTATGGTTCAACGTATGTCATTTTAGAAGCCTTCATCGAGTTCCGCTGAAGGTATTTATCCTTCCGCCAAAAGCAGTCCAAGTTCATTATAGACCTTTACGCTATTAAACCCTTCCGTCCTGAGAATCTTCACAATGTCTTCCAGTATCTTTCTCTGGACGTTTATCGCCAGCATCTGGCAGGCGTGGCACTCTGGAGTTGAGCGGGCCATGAGGAGGAAAACCTCAACTCTCTCATTCTCAACGGTTAATCCGTAGAGAAGGCCCTCCTCCACGATGTTAAGCCCCGTCTCGGGGTCTTCAACGTTTTCCAGAACTTTAACGACCCTTTTAACCTCCTCCGGGAGGTCTTCTCTTGGCCCCCTCTTGGGTTGCGTTCTGGGTTTGAGGAAGTCCAGTAGGCCCATTAACCTTACACCTTACCGTCGCTAAGGTCTTCTGGCTTGTAGCCTTTCCTGTTCTCGAACTTTCCGACAACGTTGTTCGCAAGGTCGTAGACGTAAACGTTGTTGAACTTAACTAGGGCAAAGCGCTCCATTATGTCGCCGATTATTTTGGAGTATGCTATTGGGCTTTCACCGATTATGTTGTACTCGGCATGGCTCTCAAACCGAAGCCAGATTTTGAGGGTATCATCGCCAACCTCAAGGCCGGCTATAACGCCGGAGTCGAGGACATCGCCACCCGTTACGGGGTCGGTTATCTTCTTCAGCTCCTCGATGACAGCTTTATACGGCTCAGGCCACTCCCTGTCTGGCATGTAAACCTTCATGTTCTCACCGTTGGGAGCCTCGTATGGACAAGTTATAAGCCTTCCTGGGCAGAACTGGGAAACACAAAAAGAAGGGGGTTGGGGCGGGAAAAGTCACTCGAGCTGAACCTCGCTCTCCCAGAGGCCGTGGATGTTGCAGTAGCTCAGGGCGTAGAGCTTGCCCTTCTTGCTCGTCCTGAAGAAGAAGACTGCCCTCGGCTCACTGAGCGGGTCGCTGTGGTTGGTAAAGGCCACTCTACCGACGAGAATCGGGAAGTTCTCGCCCTCCGGGTGGAAGTAGAGCTCAATCCACGCTATGTGGTGCTCCGGAGTGTTCGGGTGCGGTATCTCCTTTCCAACGCTGACCTCGACCTTGACGAGGTCGCCCTCCTTCTCGTACTCTATAACGGGGACGTGCTTTTCTCCTTTCCAGTCTCCACTCTTTATGGTTTCGCTAAGCATCTCAACCACCTCACTCTATTTTTTCAAATTCGCTTTTAGGTGCACCGCAGAGGGGACAAACCCAGTCCTCAGGAAGGTCCTCGAACCTGGTTCCCGGGGGAATTCCGTTATCCGGGTCGCCCTCCTCCTCGTCGTATATGTAACCACAGATTAGACATCTCCACTTTGCCACTTCTTTCACCGGTTTATTGTTAGTATTTCGGCCTTATAAGGTTTGTGGTTCAAACCTGTGAAATGGAAAAGCGAAGAAATCACTCAAAGGCTACGAACTTGTCTCCCGGAGCTCCACAGACGGGACAGCGCTCTGGAACTTCATCAATCGATGTGTAACCGCAGACGGGGCAGATGTAAACCTTTTTAACGTCCATGTCTTCCCCGCTTTTCGCCCTTTCCCTGGCCTTTTCATACAGCTCGGCGTGTATCTTCTCGGCCTCGAGGGCATAGTGTGTCGTCCTGATGGCTTCTCTCTCCCCTTGGAACTCGGCGGAGTTCTTGTAAACGGGGTACATCTCCTCGACTTCAAAGGTTTCGCCCGCTATGGCCTCCTCAAGGTTATCCTCCGTCTTTCCAAGCTTGCCGAGGGCGATAAAATGGTTTTTCGCGTGGACGAACTCCGCGTAAGCGATAGCCCTGAAAAGTTTGGCTATGTTGGGAAAGCCCTCCCTTTCGGCCTGTTCGGCAAAGATTAGGTATTTCATGTGGGCCATACTCTCCCCGGCGAAGGCATCTTCCAAAAACTTTCGGGTCATTTTCCTTTTCACGCTCATACCGACCACCAAACTGTGCACTGCGGTAATTTTTGGGACTTCCTTGTATATAACTGTTTTCTGAGGCAGAAGAAGGAAGAAGAGGGGGATTTAACCAATCCACTCGACGAGCTTCCTGACAGCTTCTCTGAGCCTTTCCTCATCTTCCTTGGTCGGCCTTCCCTTGCTCTCGACTGTTTCAACCAAATCGAACTTGCTCCTGCTTATGAGGGTCTCTATTTTCTTCGCCGCAACACCGCCCCAGCCGAAGGCACCGACAATTAGGACGGGCTTCTCGTAGTTGGCCTTGTCGAGTATCTCAAAGAGGGCATACCTTATGCGCGGGTGTATCTCGGCCTCGTAGGTTGATGCCCCTATGACTATCGCCTCGCTGTCCGGCACTTCTCCAAGGATATCGCTCACCGCGGGAGCTTCTTTGTCGGTGAAGCGGTAAACGACGGGCTTCTTGCCGAGCTTCTTGAGTTCATCAATTACTATCTCCATCCTCCTCTCGACGAAGCCGTACATCGAGTCGTAGATAACCAGAACCTTGTCCTTGGTAGGAACGCCCGCACCGACGCGCTCGTAGTAGTCGAAGATTCTCTTCGGGTTCCTGCACCAGGCAAGGCCGTGGCCGGGCAGAATCATCTTCGCGTCCTCAACTATGCCGAGCTTCTTGAGCTTGTTGAGGTTCTGGACGATGTACTTGTGGTAGTGCCCTATGACGGTGACGATGTATTTGGTGACATACGGCAGATACTCCTCAATTACTTTCTCGTCGCTGTCGTCTATGGTCTCTGGGATTGAATAGCCACCGCCGGCGTCACAGCTGAATATTAACCTGTCCTCTACGACGTAGGTTATCATGGTGTCCGGCCAGTGGAGCCAGGGAACGGTTATGAAGCGGAAGGTCTTTCCACCGATGTTCATTTCCTCGCCGTCCTTGACGATTTTGAAGTTTTTAACAACTTCCTCACCGTAGAAGCCCTGGAGGAGGTTTCTGGCGAAGGTAGTGCCTATCACCTGAGCCCTGTAGCCGTTCTCCTCAAGGAGCTTTGGCAGCGCCCCGCTGTGGTCTGGCTCGGTGTGGTGGACTATTACGTGGGTTATCTCCTTCGGGTCAACGAGCTTTTTCAGGGCATCTATAAAGAGGTCCGCGTAGTCGGCTTTCACCGTATCAAAAAGCACAACAGCGTTATCGAGCTTCATGAGGTAGGCGTTGTAGGTTATGCCCTCCGGGATGTCCCACGTTGCTTCGAAGTACTTAATCTCGTCATCGTCAACCCTAATTATGTAGAGCTCCGGGTCCGTGCAAAGCTGCTCAACCCTAACGTTGACCATTGGAATCACCGTAAAAGTTTCGAGCGTCTGGCTAAAAAGGTTTTTCACGCGAGAAGAAATGGCTTTGACTTCTTCTATTTGTTGGGATTCCATTCATGTTTGTAGCCGGCGTTACCCATCCAAAATAAATCTTCGCCATCCAGCTCAAGAAAAGCGACAAGGCAGAAATCTCGATTAAGATTTAAGCTCCCCAGCGTTCTCCAGTATTTTTTGAACGATTCCATCGGAGATTCCGAAACCATGCTTCTTCAGCCTTTCAACATAGGGCCCAACTTCCTTAATCAGTCCCCTCCTTTTAGCTAGGAGGAGAAGTCCCAACGTGCCGATTACACTCAGTCCAAAGCCCCTCGCGACCTTTCTCGCCTCTTTATCGTCCAGAACAACCAAATCAACGTCGTTTTCAATGGCGAACGCTATCGTCTCAGCCTCGCCGTAATCAACCAGCTCAAGCAGAAACTTAACGAGCTTTTGGTTCTTGGGTGAGACATTCTTCAAAAAGTCCGCCCTTGCTATATCTAAGGCCTCTTCGTGTGCAACCCCCTCAACGACGGTTTCGTAGTAGACGGCATCTGTGATGAACACTTCATTGAAAAGTTCATCCAAGATGTCGAGAAGTCCAAGCTTGGCAAGAAATATGAGTGGCGACGAGTTCACCGCAACCCTCATGAGAGCTCCTCCAAAACCTTGATGTCGTTCTCAAGCTCCTCCTCATCGTAATGGATTCCCTTGCCTTCCCTGGCAAGAATCTCAATGAACTCCCACTTACTCACTCCAGCGAGTCTCCTCGCCTGCCCGAAGGATAGTATACCCTTCTCGTAGAGCCTTACGGCCAGCTCGACCTTGACCCTTTTCTCAACTTCATCCTCAGGTATCTTCATCATCTCCGGGAGCTCGACGACTATCTTCTTTCCCATCCTCCCACCGTTCTTATCTTGCGCCCAACACTATTTAACCCCTTTGCCTTCCGTAAATCACGAGGTAGTAGGGAAACCTGACCCGGGAGA
>NZ_JALVAO010000036.1 GCF_027011145.1 Thermococcus sp.
GACCCGGGCTGGAGGGCGGGGTTCATCGTTGGGTGCTTTGCACCCGTTCCCCCCGACGCCGCCGTCTTGGCGCCCGGGTCTTCGTCGCCCCCTGTTCGGGGGCTCCACCCAATAGGGATGAACCCCCGCAGTGAAAAATTTTTGCAAAATCGGTTTCGGAGGAGATTTTTAGAAAAGAAGCTGTCAAAAGAGAGGGTCAAAATGTGCAGAATTGAACATAAAAACGTCAAAAATTTTTGCAATCAGAGGCGGAGTATCTCCGAGACGATGCTTATCTTCGATACTGGAGTTGGTATCGTGTTGGTGACGGCAAGCTCGTCAACGGCTTTACTGACCCTCTCAATGGCACCCTCGGCAAAGACTCCATGGGTAACCCCAACGAATATCTTACTTGCCCCAAGCTTTTTCAGTATCTCAGAAGCTCTAATCATGGTCCCCCCGGTGCTTATGATGTCGTCAACTATGAGAACGTTCTTCCCCCTGACGTCTATGTCCACTGGCCTCATCTCAACCTCGGTTGGAGAAATCCTTCTCTTCTCGAAGTGGCTGTATTCGAGACCAAGTTTTTCGGCAACTGCTTTGGCTCTGTTACGTGCCCCCTTGTCCGGGGCCAGTACTATCCCATCGCCAAGTTTCTCGGCAAAGTAACTAGCTATAACCCCAGCCGGAGAGACGTTAACGCCATTTCCAGGGAAATACTTGAGCGTCTCTGGATTGTGGAGGTCGAAGACATAGAGCTCATCGTAGTAGAGGCCGAGCGCCTTCATTATAGCCCTCACACTTATCGGTTCGCCCTCCTTGGTAACCCTGTCCTGCCGGCTGTAGGCGAAGTAGGGCACGACGGCCCTCAGCCTTTGGAAACCCGACTCCCTCAAAGCGTCACCTATGAGTAGCAACTCCACTATCTTCTCGTCCTGGGGTGCGAAGGTCGAACTAACAACCGTTGCTTCATTTCCAGAACCCAAAACGCGGACATACTTCTCCCCATCAGGGAACTTCCTGAGCTCAACTTCGAGGACTTCACCGCCAAGTTCCCTCAGCTCTTTTTCAAAGTGCTTACCCCCGCTCCCAATGACGAACATGAGCGCCACCTCCATTGACGGTTTCATGTTGAATTCCCGCCTTATAAACCAACCGTCATACTAAAAGAACGGCAATGATTCCAGCCAGGAAGATTCCATCAAAAGTTCCTGCTCCCCCGATGCTGACCATCGGAGCGCCAAGATGCTTGATTTTCCTCCAGTTCATGATGTCTGCACCAATTAAAACGCCAAGGGTTCCGCTAACGTAAGCAACCAGCGTTGGATTTCCGTCTCCAAGGAGCCATCCCAAGAGAACCGCTACTAAGGGCGGGAAGAGAGAAGGCATCGCGATTCCAAGTCCTCGGATTGGCCTCGCAACGGCGTTGCTCAAAAGAGACGCTATAAAAACAGCGAGGAGAGTATTCACGAGAAGACCGTACTCCCCGAGGTGAATCAGACGGAATAGCTCGTAGAGAACGATGCTCAACGGAACGAGCGCACCGCCAACGTTAACGGCTATAATCGTCTTCTTCTCCTCCCAGTCGAAGTAGGGAATGGGGTAGAGAATCCCGAAGAAACCGACCTCCCTAACCCTGATAACGGGCTCGTAGGTCACCTCCTCGGCTATGGGTATGTTTATGAAACTTCCAAAGAGAGCAAAGGCAAACAGCGTAATGGCCACCCCTGGCGGAAGACCGAGCCTGTTAAACGCCATGAGGACTGCACTCGAAAAGAACAGAAAGACCAACACGAAAAGGGATGCAATCAGAAGAAGAAACGGCCAGGTAAGGGGAGGAAAAAGGAAGCGCCTTGCGTTACTCATCTTTAACCACCACGTTCGCCCAAATCTGGACTCCCTTAGCCATCTCCACATCCTTGGGCTTCTCGAACTTCTCAGCGTTCCTGAGGACCCATGCGTAGAGGGGCTTGCCGTTGGAATACTCCCTCAGGAACTCAACGCTCGCCCTGTGCTTGTCTTCATGGTCTTTCAACTCCTCCGGCTTGAAGGGACCGAGAACATCAACGAGCTCCGCCTTCCCAATGGCCTTTCCGTTGCTTATTATCAGAATCTCACCCCGGATTCTCGTCCTCGTTTTTCGAATCTCCCACACTTTCTTGCCCTCAACTATCAAACTCGCGTAGGGTTCCCTCACGATGAGGCCCTTTTTTCTTTCCATCGCCATCGTGATTAGTACGTTCAGAGGTTAATAAAACCAACGCTGGGAAAACTTTAAGTCCGCTTTACCAAAGGCACTTGAGGAGGTTGAACCTATGAAGGTCATCTGGTACGGTCACTCGTGTTTCTGGATTGAGACGAAGGGAGTGAAGATACTGATAGACCCCTACCCAGAGGTTGACGACGACAGAATAGGCGACGTTGACTACATCCTAATAACCCACGAGCACACCGACCACTACGGAAAGGTCGAGCTCCTGTCGAGGCTGAGGGACGCCACTGTCATAGGGCCGAAGCAGGTCTATCTGATGGCCGTTGCCGATGGCGTTACAAAGGTAAGGGAGATTGAAGCCGGAGAAACAATAGAGCTTGAAAACGGTGTTAAGATAACCGCAATCTACGTTGAACATCCTTCCAGTCAGTATCCCCTCGGTTACATAATTGAAGGCGATAAAAGACTCTTCCACCCCGGGGATACCTACCCGAGTCCGGCTTTCCAAAGACTGAGGGGAAAGGTTGACATTCTCCTCGTTCCGATAAGCGGTCGCTCAACGGCCAACGCGAGGGAGGCAACGCAAATAGTCGAAGACATAAGACCGAGGGTCGTCATTCCCATGCACTACGGCGTTTACAACGATTCAAACCCCTCAACCCTCGCCGAGGAGCTCAGAAAGAGGCGCGTCTGGGTACTCTTCAAGGAACCCAAGCTCTACGAGGAAATGTCATTTTGAGGGAACCCCATGCTATCAACGGGCTCAAAAAAGCTCGACGAACTGCTCGGGGGAGGCTTCGCCCCCGGCGTGCTCACCCAGATTTACGGGCCCTACGCGACGGGGAAGACAACCCTAGCGGTTCAAACCGGAATTCTGAGCGGTAAGAAGGTCGCCTATGTAGATACGGAAGGGGGCTTTTCTCCCGAAAGGCTAAGGCAGATGGCAGAAGCCAGAAACCTGAACCCCGAGGAAGTTCTCTCGCGCTTCATACTCTTCACACCAGCCGATTTTAAGGAGCAGAGAAGGGTTATTGGCTCTCTCAAAAAGGTGGTTGATGAATCATTCTCCCTCGTCGTCGTTGACTCCATCACGGCCCACTACCGGGCGGAAGAGAACAGGGCTGGGCTTTTAACGGACCTCAGCAGACAACTTCAGGTTCTGCTCTGGATTGCAAGGAGGCAGAACATTCCGGTTCTAGTAATCAACCAAGTGCACTACGATACTCGGCTGGAGCGGACGAGACCCGTTGCCGAACAGACACTCGGTTACAGGTGTAAGGATATTCTACGCCTCGATAAACTTCAGAAGCCTGGTCTGAGGCTGGCCATCCTCGAGAGACACCGCTTCCGCCCGGAGGGTGTTATGGTGTATTTCAGAATCACGGAGAAGGGCATTGAGGATGTAGGGGAATAAAAACACAGAGAGTTAAACTCTAAATCCTCTCGTAAACTTCCTGCGTAATCCTGAGGACGGCCTTGTAGAGCTTCTCACTTATTATGCCTTCTTCGTAGTGTTCAGCTAACTTCTCCTTGTCGATTATTTCCTTCGTACCGTCGGGCCACTTAACGATGTCAACCTCAAGGTCAATGTAGCGAGCACCGTCGGGGTAAATCTCGACTGGGGTGTTGATGTTGTAGTACTCGCCCTTCAGGTTGCCGTTTTTATCATAGTAGCGGTGCACGAACCACCATTTGCCGGCCTCAATCTCGGTTATCGCGTAGTCACCGAACTCTATCGGCAGATCGAGGCCGTCGTAGAACTTGCCGGGCTTGAGGTGCCTCTTTATGGTCACCTTGAGGGGGTTGTGGCTGACTTCAACGACTTCTCCCGGCCCAATCCTTATCCTCTGCCCGTCGGGCTTGACGTGGTCGAGACTGAAGAGCCAGCCCTTCCTCGGCCCCTTGTTTTCCACAAGAGCTTCCCAGAAGCCCTGGTTGACCTTCATTCTCTGGCCCGGAACCTTGGCGAGGATTCCCTCCGCTATCTCAACGGCGAAGCCCAGCTCCGGGTCCTTAGCTTTGAGCTGGTGGTGGCCTTCAACGGTTGGAACTACCTTATTCCTTATCTCGTCGAGCTTCTTTTTCGCCCCTCCCCCGAATTCAACCTCGTAGATGTTCCTGCCCTCGATGATGAGCGAGGGTGCGAAGTAAGTGTCCGCCTTGGCAAGTCTGTCAGCGAGCTTTGAGAGGCGAACTATCTCGTCCCTTAGGGTGTTCCAGTCTTTATAAGCTGCTGCCGTCCTCCACAGGATTCCCCACTCGCCGAGGTCTATGCTCAAACCTAGGATTCTGAGCCTCTCGCGCTCCTGGTTGTCCCTTATCTTTCTCGATATCTTCACGTGCCTCTGGACGCCTATCGGCTTGGGGATCAAAACCGCGTAGTCCCCAGGTATTGTAAGGGTCGTGCTCAGGTGCGGTAAGAGGTTGTGCTTCTTCACCTGAACGAGAACCTCGTCGCCTTCGTTTGCATTGGGCAGTTCCCTCTTTGGAAGCGTTCCTATTGCACTGCCGAGGTCAACGTAAACGTACCTCTCATCAACCTTAACGACGAGACCCTTGTAAATGCCGTAGAGCTGGTAAGAGAGCCTCCTAAAGAAAACGTCGATAAGCTCATCCTCAAGGACGGCCTTGGCCTCTTCAACCGCGTTTCCAACGAGAACAACACCGTGTCGGTCCTTCTTGTCGTAGATGTCCACGTCGAACTCGTCGTAGGTCTTTTCGAGCCCGAAGCGTTCGACTATCTTGTTGCTCGGCTGGCTTATGCCGAAACCCCTGTCAAGGAACAGCTTCGTCAGGGCCGTTGAGTAGATGCCCCGAATCCTAACCGTAAGCCCTGTGCTTGTAGACACCTTCACCACCCCTCATTTTCTTCTCCACCACTCCGATGAGAGTCAATCCCTCAAGGATTTCCCCAGCGTCTCTCACCCCGCTGAGCTTCTCCACGTTCCTCGCCTCGACCCAGAGCAGACCCTTGGAGTGCCACTCCATTAAAGCCCTCTCAACGCGGTAAACATCTGAAGGATGAGCGTAAAGCCTGTAAACGAACCTTACGAGTGTTTCGAGCCTTTCCTCAATCAGCCTCGTTTTGTGGATTTCCTCCATTATGCCAACCGGAACCTTTTTGTGGTTTTCGCCCAAGAGAGCCAGCCCCTCAACTTCTCCGGAAAGCTCCCCTATGGCCTTCCTAACTGCATAATCATAGAGCCTGTGGAACTGAACCAGCCTGTCCAGCGAGGCCTTAAGTCTAGCCCGTCCAGAGAAATCGTCCCCTCTTAGGTGGGAGATGACCTCCTCTATCCTAAACTTCATCTGGTGTTCGTTTTTGTATAGCTCCTTTGAGAGCTCCTCAAGCCTTCCCCCAAACTTCGCCAGCTCACGGTAGAGGGAGGAGGCCTTTTCGAGTTTCTCGAGGGATAACCCCTGCAGTGAGCGTAGCCTCTCCTCAAGACTTTCAACGTTGTTCTCATCGTATAGCCTGGAGAACTCGGATTCAAAACGGGAGTGGAGCTTCTCAAGCTCAAGAAGGAGTGACCTGAGCGCGTCAACTTCCATCTCCGAAACCCCCTAAGGTAGGACTTAACCCTAGGCATACTTTTACTTTTCGATTTTTCTCCAGATGTGTTAAACACTAACGCTTACCCGAAAGCCTTTTTTAAAACCACTCCCACTCACTTAAGGTGTTCCCATGACGCTCTACGACCGCTTTGGAAGGCCAGTGACGAACCTCAGAATCTCGCTCACACAGGAGTGCAACTTCCGGTGTTTCTTCTGCCACAGGGAGGGCCAGCGGTTTTTAGCTAAAAACGAGATGACGCCTGAGGAGATAGAGAGGCTCGTTAGAATAGCATCCCACTTGGGAATAAAAAAAGTCAAGCTTACCGGTGGAGAGCCGACGGTGAGAGACGATATAATCGAGATTGTGAGGCTCATAAAGCCCTACGTGATTGACTTGAGCATGACCACCAACGGGAGCAAGCTTAAGGAGCTCGCCAAACCGCTCGCAAAGGCTGGCCTCGACAGGGTTAACGTCTCGCTCCACAGCCTAAAGCCGGAAGTTTACAAGCGCATAACGGGCGTTGACATGCTTGAAACTGTTCTCGAGGGCATAGAGGAGGCGGTAAAGTACCTATCCCCCGTCAAGCTCAACATGACGGTTATGAAGGGACTCAACGATGGTGAGATATGGGACATGGTGAACTTCGCGGCCAGAACCGGAACGATACTTCAGCTCATCGAGCTCGAAGCGCCGAGGGAGATGACCGAGACAGGGTTTTTCCGGAAGTACTTCTACCCCCTCAAGCCCGTTGAGAGGGAACTCGAAAAGCGCGCCCTTGAAATCCGCGAGAGGATGATGCACAGGCGGAGGAAATACTTCGTCCCAACTGACTACGGCATAGCCGAGGTTGAGGTAGTCAGGGCGATGCACAACACGGTCTTCTGCGCCAACTGCACCCGCTTAAGGGTCACCTCGAACGGTAAGTTCAAGACCTGCCTTCTGAGAAACGACGATTTGATAGACTTTTTGACGGCAATGAGAAACGGCGCGAGCGACGCGGAACTCGTCGATATTTTCAAAAAAGCGGTGTTAAAACGCGAACCCTACTGGAAGTAGAAAGGTTTTTGTGGATTGAAGCGCAGGTATTTAACGGTGGGACCGTGGGGATAGAAAGTTTTACTCCTTATTTCTCGGGGATAATGCTCATAATAATCGGAATTTATGGAATGGTTAAATCCTACTGGGGTTGGAAAAACCATGAAGAACCCATTAAAAAGCTCGCCCTAACCCTTCTCATATCATTTGGATTGTTTGGAATAGTTGGAGGTGTCGCCGTTTTTCTTACGGTACTCGTTAATCCCGATTTTTGGATCCTTGAGGCTATCGTAATCACTGCAGGATACCTCATTCTGGCCAATGAAGCCCTTGATATACTTGAAAAGCTTAAGAAACCAAAAAGAGAGCATCCAAAAAGAAAGATAAAATGTTCCCTTCCAGTTGCTGGGATTTTGAAATCACGAGAGGAGGCGATTATTCTCCTGAAGGCCATTAAAAACTATTCGGGATTGCCACTTCTCATCGTAGGAAGAGAACATCCCAACGAATGGAGAGCCAGAACAAGAATAGAACCCGACGAGTACATCTGGCTCACAAGGGTCGAACACAAAAAAGCGGTAAGTCCAAGTAGTCTTCACGTCCTCAGCGGAAAAGTCATTGAGTTCATAAGGGAAAACCCGGGTAGCGTTATTTATATCGAGGGAATAGAGTACATGCTCTTTTACTCCGACTTCAAGGCTGTTGCCAAGTTCCTTTTCTCAATCAGGGACGTGGCTATGATGGAGGATGCTCACGTTCTAATCCTAGCAAACGAGGACACGCTAACACCGGAGCAGATGGCAATACTCAAAAAGGAATTCGAAGATGTTGACGTTGAGAAAGTTCTGGAAAAAATGATGGGGCCCGCTCTCTTCGGTGCAATACCAAGTAAGAGAAGGGGGGACATCAATGCCAGCACTGAGGGTTCCAAAGAGAGAAGCGGAGCCGGTAAAGAGGAAGCTGAAGAAGCTCAACCTCTACGACGGGAAGAGGCGACCGAAGAGGGAAGATGACTTTGTCCTCCTGCCCGTAATTGAGGACGAGAGGGTTTACTCCCTCGGATACGAGGTTCTTCCCATAGAGCTCCCGCTCAGGCCCGAGAGGCAGATATACAAGAACCTCGAGAGCGTTTTGGCGGAGAGGCTGAGCGAGGAAGAACTAAAATACCTTAGGCGCTACGACGTCATCGGTGACATAGCGGTCATCCAGATT
>NZ_JALVAO010000037.1 GCF_027011145.1 Thermococcus sp.
ATTGAGCCCAGTACCCCCTCCGCTCTTCTGTATCATGGCCACATCATGTGCCGCTTTCATTATGCTCTCCATGTCGTCCTCTATCGGCACAACGAAGCACGCTGAAAGCATTCCCAAAGGCCTTCCGGAGTTTATTAGCGCCGGTGTGTTTGGCATGAACACCTGCCCTGCCATCAACCTGAAGTATTCCTCTATCTCGCCCTCGTAGTCGTCGAAGGCCCCGTTTTCGAGCATGCCCAGGAACTCGTCTATCGAGACCTTCATTTTGCCCTTCTCTGCCAGCTCGCGGTAGAGGTTGAGGAGCCTCTCAAAGTGGTACTTGTTGAGCTTGAAGCGGCCTATTGAATACTTGCCATCGAACTCCTCAAAGTGCTCAAGGTAGTACTTGACTCTGCTCAAATCCTGTTCGTGGTTCCCATCTTTGTCAAAAACCCTCTCGTCGTAGAGTAAATCGGGGATTACGGCTAGAGTTGCCACCCTCTCAAAGAGTTCCCTTGGGCTCTCGATTATTTCGCCCTTTTCGTTCCTTATGAGGTAGCGCGAGGCTAAAACACGTAGAGCGTTTAACGAGAAGCGCTTGTCGATTTCATCGAGTTTGTCCTTGTTGAGAATTTTCTTCTTTTCCTCCCTGATTTCGGCCTTCTTCTTGCGGTAGAGAATGTAGGCCTTGGCGACATCAAAGAGGCCGGCCCTCATCAGTTCGAGCTCAACGATGTCCTGAATGTTCTCTATGTTCGGGATTTGACCATCGTAGAGCTCGTTTATCCTCCTGACGACCCTTCTGACGACCCTGTTGAGAAGTTTTTCGTCATGGATTCCAACTTCAAGCATTGCCCTCTGTATGGCCCATTTTATACGCTCCCTATCAAAAGGCACGATTCTACCGTCTCTTTTCATCACTTTTTCAACAGGCATATAAACACCCCTGACACACAGTTGTACATAATTTTGTCAATTGGTAAAATCATCAGCACCGCCACTCTCACCGGGCACCCTAATATACCTTACCCCACATTTCATTGCCATCGTGACGAATTCTGGCTTACCCTCTTGGATGGTGGGGAAGTGGTAGAAAAGGGAAGTGGATGGTTTAGAGAGACTCGTATATCAGCTTCAACCTGTACGCGTGAGTCAGTTCCTCCCTCGCGATGTGCACAAAAAGGTCGTTGAAGGGGCTTTCCAAAAGCTCCGCTAGTTTGGAGTACATCTCATAGGCGTGTTTCTCCCTCAGCACGGCCTCCACGACGAGTTCTTCAAGGCTTTCAGGCTCCGCCCTCTTATCGCTGAGAACTGGTTCGAGGGAGAGCTCGTCCATGTAGTCGACAATTAACCCCTCCAGTGTTCCCTCCTTTAGTAGGCCCCTCAGGGTCTCCCCGTGCCTCAGTTCTTCCTCCGCTATCAGTGTGAAAACGTCCCTCAGCTCGGGTCTCTCGAAGAGGGCGAAGGTTTCACCGAGCTTGTAGAGGTTGTAGAGCTCGTTCTCCTGCCAGATTAGCTTTTCGATGAGCTCTTTGGCCTTCATTTCACAACCCTCAGGTAGTCCAGGAGCTCTTTAACACTTGGGAGGATTAAATCGGGTTTAAAGGGGCTATTCTTAACGTCCTCGGGAGTGCTGACACCGGTTAGGACCATTACCGCCTTCATCCCAAAGCGCTTGGCGAAGGTTATGTCAGTGTCCAGCCTGTCGCCGACCATCCAGATTTCGTCAACGCGTCCCATCTTCTCCTTTGCAATCTCATAAACGGGTTCGTTTGGCTTTCCGATGATGAGGGGCTCCTTTTCGGTCGAGGCCTTCAGTGAGGCTATTATTGCTCCCGCTCCCGGGTAGAGGCCCTCCTCAGCTGGGTAAGTGGTGTCGGGGTTTGTTCCTATAAAGCTCGCCCCGTTCCTTATCGCCAGAGTTCCGTATTTGAGTTTCTCATAGGTCAAACCCGGATCGAGGCCGACAACAACGTGCCTGATTTCCCGCCATTTTCCTTCTCTGCAGTCCTCGGGGCTTACCGTCTCCCAGTTTAGCTTTCCCATCTCCTCGTGGAGGCCCTTACCGCCGATGACGAAGATTTTTCCGGGTTCCATGTGCCTAGCCATGTAGAGCCTCGTGGCTAAACCGGACGTTATTATTCTCTCCGCTGGAACATCGATGCCCATCGAGAGCAACTTTTCTCTATACATTTCCGGTGTCTTTGTCGAGTTGTTCGTGAGGAACAGGAAGGGAATTTCCTTTTTCTTCAGGTATTCCACAACTTCCCTCGCGCCTTCGATGGGCCTGTTCCCGCGGTAGATAACACCGTCCATGTCAAAGATAATCCCAATCATGCTCTCACCGGAGGGAAAATGTGGGGGAAGTATAAAAGCTCACTGGCTCGCGTCGAGCCTTAGAGTTATGTCTATTCCATCCGTTTGGCACTCGTTGCCTGTCTCATCTGGAAGTTCAAACGTCATCTCGATTCCGGCTATTTCTCCCGGCTGTAGCGTTACGGGGAGCGTTATCGTCTTTCCATTGAGGGCGTTTAGCGTTTGGTTGACGATGATGCTCTTTCCTTTCACATGTATGGACTTCAGAACAAGCCACTTTCCGAGTTCTCCGGTTTCGGGCGTTGAATCCACGGCTTTTTCCGATGGAGACATTCTCACCTCGTAGTTCCTGACTTTGAACGTTATTGTGAGTTTTTTAACTTCAACCGTTCCGCGGTTCTTGATTTGGAATTCGGATTTTCTGGTTTCACCGGGCAGGAGGTTGTTCATCTCAAAAAGCTTCAGCTCGTTGTAGAAGCGCTTTCCGTTCTTGCTGATGGCCACGTCAAATTCGGCGGTCTCTATTGAGTTTCCCCTTGAGATTGCCGTATCGGTGAATATTGACACCACATAACTCGAGAAAACCAAAAATATAACCACTCCAACGACAATTTTCGATCGTTTCATGTTAACCACCATTAATGGTATTCCAAGAAAGAACAACTTCAAACTTTAAAAAGTTTTTTATATGTTATAGTAGTTCCTGGAATTGGATGGCAAAGTTCTAAAAACCCCAAATAATG
The DNA here is from genome assembly GCF_027011145.1 of Thermococcus sp. NCBI lineage: Archaea > Methanobacteriati > Methanobacteriota > Thermococci > Thermococcales > Thermococcaceae > Thermococcus > Thermococcus sp. Next base: position 3,039 of record NZ_JALVAO010000037.1, read on the forward strand.
CATCTGCTATTAGGAGATGGAAACCCTATGACCGTTGATGTCTCTGTGATACTACCAACTATGAACGAGGAAAAGGCAATATCTGTTGTGCTTCCAAAACTACAAGAGTCATTGGAAAAAATGGGGTTATCCTATGAGATAATAGTAGTTGACAAAAGTGTTGACAATACTCCAGATATAGCCAGTTCTTTGGGAGCCCTTGTAATCCCCCAAAAAAATCGGGGTTATGGAGATGCATATATAACTGGGTTCAATAATGCACGGGGAAAGTATATAGTCATGGGTGACCCAGATGGGAGTTATGATTTCTCTGAGCTTCCTAAGCTTCTTGAGCCCCTTCTAAGGGATGAAGCGGACTTGGTAATCTGTACTAGGTTAAAGGGTAGGATTGAGAAGGGAGCAATGCCATGGCTTCATAGGTATGTTGGAAATCCGCTCCTTACAAAAATTCTGAACTTTTTATTTAAGACTAAAATCTCCGATGCCCATTGTGGATTTAGAGCTATACGTCGAGATGCCCTTGAGAAACTCCCTTTGAAATGTCGTGGTATGGAGTTTGCTAGCGAGATGATTATTGAGGCCGCCAAAGCGGGGCTTAGAATTAAGGAGGTACCTATAACTTATCATCCCCGCATTGGAAAATCGAAGCTAAACTCATTTAGGGATGGCTGGCGACACCTTCGTTTGATGTTACTTTATTCTCCCTCTTACCTGTTTCTCATTCCTGGGATTTCTTTTGTTCTTGGAGGAGCTGGTCTTATAGCCTACGCCTATAACACCAATCCACTAAGAGTTCATTCTCTTATTCTCGCGAGTCTTCTGATAATCGTGGGGTTTCAGATTATAAACTTTGGAATATTCAGTAAGGTCTACTCAGTAAAGGAAGGTTTAGAAAAGCCAGACAGGATAACCAAGTTCTTTATGAGATACTCTATACTGGAAGAGGGTCTGTTGCTCTCGGCAGTTCTCTTGGTGGTAGGTCTTAGTGTTGGTATTAGCATTTTTCTTAAATGGCGGGCTAGTGGTTATGGTGAGCTCTTTGAAATAAAGCAGGCAATCCTCGTTATGACCCTCGTTGCACTAGGTATTCAGCTGGCGTTTTTCTCATTCTTTGTAAGCATTCTGATGCTGAAGGAGGTGTCATAAGTGAAAATTCTTATGGTTTCCCCTTACTTTTATCCTGAGGGGGGAGGTCTCGAGAGGTATGCGTATGAAATGGCCCTGGAAATGAAAAAAGAAAACGATGTTACGGTTGTGTGTTCCACAAAAGGTAAATCTCGGGATGAAACTCTAGAGGGCATTAAAGTTATTAGGCGTCGCCCTCTTTTTGTTGTGTCAAATACTCCTGTTAGGCTATCCCTTCCTTTTGAACTTTTGTACCTCCTTAAACGGGAGAAATTTGACGTTATAATTACTCACACACCAGTACCGTTCTATGCAGATGTTGCGTCTTTAGTGGCAAAGCTTTATGGAGTCCCCTTTGTTGTCTACTATCATGTGGGAAAGTTAGAAAAAGGTTCATGGGTTGATAAGATAGCCCTTCTGTATTCACAAACCCTGGAAAGGGTTACCCTCGCGGGTGCAAGACTATTTGCAGTTTCCCATTATGTGGCTCGGCTTCTTTTTAATAGGGGGTTTAAAGCAAAGGTTCGATATCCGAGAATTTCTGAGGTCTTTTTGCATGGGCATCCGGAATATGGTGGTGAGTACATTCTCTTTGTAGGCCAGCTAACTAGGGCTCATCGCTGGAAAAATTTATCTCTGGTACTCGATGCATTTGCCAAACTTCTAGAAATCCTGCCTTGGGAGAGACTTGTAGTTGTTGGCGGGGGTGAACTTCTGGACTATTATCATCAGCTAGTTAAACGAATAGGTATTGAAGATTCTGTGACGTTTAGTGGGTTTGTGAGTGATATAAAACTCCTTGAGTACTACAAAAACGCCAAAGTTTTGGTACTTCCCTCTTCTGAGAATGAGGCCTTTGGAAAGGTTGTCCTTGAGGCAATGGCAGTTGGAACGCCGGTCATTGTGAGCAATCTTGGTGAATTCCCTATTGTGGTTGAGCACGGTAAAGAGGGCTTGGTTATCAAACCTGAGGTCGAGGAGCTCGTCAGTTCCATTGTAATGCTCTTGGAAAATGAGAAACTTAGGAGGAAAATGGCTGTCATTGCGAGAAGACGAGCGGAAGCGCTTATGGGTGCCTCCAGAGTGTAAAGTTTGCCGGGAAAACGTATCTCTCTATGGCGTCTTTCTCTTGGGCATGAATCACAACATAAGGGCCGGAAGTCCAAATCTGGATTGCTCCGGATTCAACGGCTTTTCTGTCGATTTTAACCCAGCTCCTAAACGTAATCAACCAGTCAGGACTCATGTTTAAAACAAACTCTATCCGTCTGTCTGCCCATGTCCAGTTTTTGAAACCCAACATACCTGGATGTGGAGTTCCCCCGAATGACTCATTCTGATGACCGTATTCTTCAAGAATACTAAAGACTCTCTGGTCATACCAGTACCCGTAATCCTGTATCCCCTTGGCTCCAATATCGCTGAATTGCAAAACCGCTAGGTTTAGAACTATTATTTGAATCACCAAGAATAGGGCAATCCCCTTTTCTATGTTTATCTTCCTAACTATTATTACCTTATTGGACATCTTTTTGTACAATTCTACAAGCCCGTAACCGGAATAAACGCTCATTAGGGCAAGTGGCCCGAAGGTGTATCGCTCAAAGGGGCCGTTAAGGAGGAAGCCAAAAACGACGTTCAATGTCAGCACTGAGGGGAGAGCCACCAGCAGAGGCTCTTCTCTGTTCTTCAGTGAATATACTGCATATATAAAGCCCAAAACGGTTAGGGGGTACGCTATAAAAAACTGTACCCATGCGGAAATGTCGAGCTTTAGTAATTCTATAATGATCCAATTTGAGATAATGCGGGCATTGTAACCCAGAGGACTTCTGGTAATGCTAATTGAGTATATAAAAAGGAAATTAAGGACTACTGGGATGGTGGAGGATGTTACAAACTTCCAGAATGCTCTTCCTCTTTTGGCTCTCCAGACATATAGAAGAAAGAATGGGTACGTTGTTAGCCAAGTTTCCCTAGCGGTAAAGGCGAGTCCTAAAGAGATTGCTGAGAGGAGTGGTTTTCTCTCGAGCAGATACAGAGCCAGAAGAACAAAAAAGACCCCCCAGGGTTCTAGGGTGTATCTAGCTCCATATCTCAGGGTGACAAAGGAGAATAAGAAAGTTACAGTTCCTAAGAAAGCTGATTTCTTATCAAAACGTTCCTTTGCCAGTTCGTAGATTAAAATTAGGTCCAACAATGTTATGAAAGCCGTTAATGCCCGAAGGAAAAAAACCCTGATATCAACGTTCTCTATTGAGGCAAATGGAGAAGTGAGTATGAACACTAGGGAAGAACGAGGAGCAAAATTCAGATGAAAAGCTTTAGTTGACAATATCATATACAGCATCTCATCCTGAAAGAGGCGCAGGGTGAAAAGGGGCAGGAATATAGCAATAATCCAAAGGATTATTATCTTGTTCTTGTTCCTCATTGTTATTCCCCTCTTTAAAATGTTGTAGAGCTTTTGGAATCTCCATAATATTACTTTCTGTTTCAGGAAGCTTTAAGCTTGTTTTTCATCCTTCTTCGTCTTTCTTTGTTAGTTGTCCTTCCAAGAATAATAATTCCTAGACTTAAAAGAATTACATAGAGGTATGGAGTCAATGCGTCCTTAGATAGGTAAGAGAGACCCGCTAGGAGGAGCACGCTGAATCCTTCTCGGATTCCTTCATTATCCCATTTTGGCTCGAAGTATTCAATCCATAGGTTCAGGACGCCCACTAGGAGCAAGTAGTACACAAAAATAGCAACGTCGTTCGCGTAGTTTTCAGCGCCGAGGGCCAGTATAATGGCCGATACTATAAGTCCGATTATTGCGAAGAATATGAACTTCTGACCAACGGTGAACTCTTTGTAGGGATTGATAATCCACCCCAAGTACCTGTTCCTGTGGATGAGGGCGTATATCATGCTGGCAATTATCCCAAGTATTAGGGACATGAGGATGAACCACGTGAGATTCGGAAGAACCATTATCTCCGTGCTCACAACTTTTGTTTCCCTACCTTCAGGGGTTATGTAGAACTCAAGCCGATACTTCCCGGGAGGGGTTATTATTGGCAGTTTTGCCTCTTGGTATATGTGGACTGTTTTTCCGGCTGAATACTCTCTCCAGGAGGGATGGGAGTAGGAGAAAACCTTGACACCAAAGTAGTAGACATCAAGTTTTATGTCGATTTCATTTAGGGTCCCAACTTTGTTCGTGATAAAGAAGTCGGCCCTTATGGTTTCCTCTGGGTGGTACGTTCTGTTTAATAGTATCACAACACTAATTGTGGTATCGTTTATTACAAGCTTTCTGGTGTTATTAGTTGGGCTCTGTGATAATACCGTTGATGAATGTTTTTCGGAGGAGACTTTTGTCCCTTGATGCTCAGGGTTTGAACTGTTTTTCTCTGGCGTGAGAGTTACCTTTTTGCAAGTAAGGTTAGCTATTTCTACTTTCCCTGACCCATTGATTACAAATATAATGGCTGAAAAATTTGCATTTTTGTATGTCGGTACAAGCATGGATATGCTTCTCCATCCAAATGAGCCGTTTCCTATCAATTTTGGTGTTTTTGCGAGGATGAAACTTCCGTTCGAAGAGAAATATCCAGGTTCGACAAAGATTGACCTGGTACCTATGGTTTTGACTGAGAACGAGCAGTTCCACGTGACGTTTGCCCGCATCATGGGTGAAACAAGAGTGTGAAACCCAGGTTTATTTGATACCACAGTTACTATGTTGTCCTTTTCG
>NZ_JALVAO010000038.1 GCF_027011145.1 Thermococcus sp.
AAAACCCCTGTAAAAACCCTTTTTACCTGGCCAATTCTTCAGGGTGGGAACCCCAATCCAACGGAAAGCGCGATTGACATCCTTTGATTGGAATCAATGAGAGAAAACTTCATGAATTGTCCGATTTCATGAGTTGGACTAAATGAAACCTTGTATTTTACAAATCCAAAAACTGGACAATACTTGTTCTTTCTTCTCGTTGATTCCAATCAATGATAACTCCCAGCATAGATTTGGATCCATCCCAAAAACAAGAACCACTCCTATTTTCTACAGGCCTAAGTCAATGCTTTCAAAAATTAGTAGAATGTGCGTGTTTAGTGTCTTTTTCTGCAAGGGGGCTCTTTTGGTCTCTTGATTTCCTAGGTAAAGTTAAGCGAATACTACGGGACTTAATAGAATCTGGTCCCGCAACCTAGAGGTATGTTTTTATTTGTAGAATGATACTACAAGATTGGGGGATTAAGATGAAGGTAATAGTCTGGGGCGATGGAATCAGTTTAAACTTTGTGAAAAGCGATAAAGTCCTCAAGCTAAAAAGAGGGGGCGTAGACATGGTGGCGCCGGCAGAGTGGAGGAGTTTACCTTGTTTAAACTGCCAAGAGGTTGAAGAGAAGTTAATTGGGGCTTATTTGAAGGGCAACAGTAGGGCTATTCTCGTGGCTTTACCTGGTGGAAATAGAACTGGATTTGTTTATGAAATTGCGGCGATAGAGGAGCTATTAAAAGAAGTTTTCGGTAATGAAGCTTACTTAACTGACTTTAGAATAGTTAATAGAGAGGAGAATCAGAAAAGCCAAATTGAGGTTCAAGTTCTCTGAAGGACTCGAAGAGAGTTCCGGAGAATTCCATTCTAGGACTTTTTTTTCTAGAGATTTATTTTATGAAAACAAGTTCAGTTTTTAATTAGCTCCAGAAGATACAATTGCTTCTAGGACAACACTTGGGGCCTCTCTGTCGTGAATTATTTTGGGAGTTGTTAATACCTGCTCAAAAAAGTTAGTTGCTTGTTGATAACTTCAGATTAAAGGACCCAGAAATTGGGCGATGAATGTTTTAAAGGGCCTTTAAATGTGCTCTCTAAAGCTTTTTAAAGGCCTCTGTACTTGAAATTAACGAGTTGAGGCGATGAATCAATGACTTGGGCGATGAGTTCCACTCCCACCAAAAAGCCGTATTCGGTAAATAAAGCCCGTTCCGGGCTTTTAGATTGCCGGGGCGATGAAGAGATTCATCCCTCCTGACGGGGACTCGCTCCCCCCGAGATGAAGACGCGGTCCCCCCTCGAGCCCTTTTGGAGGTGGGAGCTTGGAGAACCTTGAGGTAATTTACCCCGACCTGTTCCCCGTAGAGATTCCGCCGAACACGGTGATGCTCAAGGGGCTAAACTGGGACTCAAACGTCTACCTCTTCCGGTCTGGAAAGGAGGCACTGGTGGTTGACACAGGAACCGGGAGAAACGTGGAGCGCTACTTTTCCCTCTGGCTCAGTGAAGGCTATCTCACCGGACTGAAAAAAGTCGTGATTTTCAACACCCACGAACACTTCGACCACATTGGGGGAAATCTCAGGATGAAGGAGCTCTTTGAAAGGCTCGGCGTCGAGGTTACCTTCTCGGCCCATAGAATAACCGCCGAGGTCATTGAAAGGGCAGAGAGTCGCATCATTCTCGACTACGCATACGGGGAAAGGTTCCCGGGCCATGAAGTCGAGCTGAAGCTGAGGGACGGCGATTACATCAAAATAGGGAAGAGAAAACTCCTGCTAATCCATACACCGGGCCACACCGCTGGAAGTTCGTGCCTCTACCTAGATGGAGAAGTGAAGCTAATCTTCACCGGCGACACTATATTCAAGGGCACCGTTGGAAGAACGGACCTGCCGACGGGAAGCAGGGAGGAGCTGAGAAAGAGCGTTGAGAGACTGGCCGAGCTCGATGTGGACTTCGGACTGCCCGGACACGGGTGGATTATAAAGGACTGGCCTGAAAACATTGAAAGGGTGATGAGGCTCCTATGAGGAAGGGCTCTTTGAAGGAGGTTCTGGCAAAGATTAAACACGACCCCAGGGAAGATGAGAGGAATTACTATATCGTCATTGAGCATCGGGGGGCCTACGGAAACGAGAAGAAAATTCCCGTTGAGATGATAGAGCTGGGGCACGGCTACTTCTTCATCGGAGAAACCCAGATTCCCTACCACAGGGTCCTGCGCGTTGTTAGGAAAGATGGAAGGGTTGTGTGGGAAAAACGCTCAAGAGATTAACTCAAGCTCCGACGTTAAAATCGCCCATTCCCTCTTCTCGAATGCATCTGGAATGGCCGTTGCTATGAGATAACCCTCGTTTAGTATCGCCAGATCCTTGATGTAGAGGACAAAATCAAGGGTCTCCCTGAAGCCGAGCTGAGTAACAAGGTAGCTGAGGTTCTGAATGAACACAACTCCCCTTCTCTCTTTCGAAGCACACTCCTTGAAAAAGTGAGCTATTTCTCCCCTAACGTCAGGCAATAACTCGGGAGGAACTGCATTCTCTACCTCAGCCTTTGTAATCCACAGGACTTTCCCGCAGTCCTCAATGAATTCAGAAAACTTTCGAGGGTTGTCTCGAACCAGTGCCAGCAGTCTCTTCGGTTCGTCCAGAAAGTCGAGGAGGAAATATCTGGCTTTAACGTCATCGGTGAGGAGATACGCACCGGAATCGAGTTCCCAGGGAGAAGAACGCCTGTGCTCAAAGGCTTCTATGAGTTCAGATACGCTCTTTATTTCCTCATAGTGTTTTTGCTCCATAATCATAAGACTAAGGGCAAGTTCTCTTACTTTCTCGTCTCTGGCAACGCTCGCGAGCAACTCGTAGGTCTGCTTTGCGAAGAGCTCGCTCTCCATGCAGTAGCGCAGTGCAGATGCGTAGTCCTTGGCGTTTTCGAACTTTGGGTAGAACGGATAGACCTCAACAGGGGGAATATCAACTTTAACAGGCTCTTCATTGGGAAACAGCCTATCAAAAAGGTTTCTTAGGGTATTTTCGTGAAGCTTACTTTCTTCGCTCATTTTCTCGAAGAGAACCTTGACACTTCGTCTCTTTGCCCGTCTTGCCAACTCCGCGTAATATTTAGCCTCTTCTTCTTCGTTAAAGATTGCATAGCTTAAAAGCTCCTTCGCTGAGAGATTTTTCAATCTGTTGACGATTTCTCTCATTATCTCACTTGGATCTCGCTCCATTTTCTAACGCCATTATCCCTATCGGAAATTCAAAAGAAAAGTTTTTCTATGAGCGAGCCTACCGACTCCCATGATTGACGCTCACGCGCACTTCGAGTTCTACAAGAAGGAGGCACCAAGGGTCATCGAGGAGTGCCAGAGAGAACTGAAGGCAGTTGTGGACTCCATAACCGAGTACCGGAAGGCCCACGTCTGGAAGAGCTGGGAGCTACTGAGACCGTACTTCGGCTTTATCTTTCCCACCCTTGGCTACCACCCAAACGAAGCGCGGAGAGGCAACTGGGAGAAGGTGAAGAAGGTCGAGGAGTTCATCCTTGGGCACAAGGACGAGATAGTCGCCATCGGGGAGATAGGCCTCGACTACCACTACGCGGAGAACGAGAAGCAGAGGGAAAACCAGAGGGAAATCTTCAGGCACTTCCTTGGGCTCGCCCTCGAACTCAACCTTCCGGTTGTGATACATGCGAGAGATGCAGAAAAAGAGGCTTACGAGCTCGTCCAGAGGGTCGGGGTCAGGGCATACTTCCACTCTTACGCCGGAAGTGTTGAGCTGGCCAAAGAGATAGTCGAGAACGGCCACCTGATTGGCATAAACACGGGGATAGTCTTCATCCCAGAGGTGAAGGAGGTTGCCGAGGCTATAGACCTCGATTACCTGCTCACTGAGACCGATTCACCGTACATGAGCCCCTTCAAGGGACAGCGTAACGTCCCGTGCAACGTCCGCGTTGCCATCGAGTGGATAGCAAAACTCCAGGGGCTTGAGTTTGAGGAAGTGGAAAGGGAAACCGAAAAAAACGCCGTCGAGTTCTTTAAGATGGAGGTGGAGCTATGAAAGTTGAGGAAGTCGAGAGAGTAAAGGCCATTCTGGAAGAACTTGGAGAAAGAGAGCTAATCGAACGCGTTGAGTCATTTGTGAGGCTGAACGAAGGCCTTGAGACCAAGAAGGGCGAGGACTACATAAGGCTCTCGATTCTAAGCTTTCTTGAGGGCCTACTTATGAGCCTCAAACTAAAATATCCCGGGAACGAAAAACTGAGTGAGCTATACTCGGAGATAAGTGCAAAGAGGGCCGAGCTTGACGAGCTCTTCAGGAAACCGGCGATGCAGAACCTTTAGTAGAAGTCGGGAAAAAGTTCAACCTCCTGAACGTAGCTCCTCCTTATCTTTAGAGCAGTTTTAGCCCTCTCCAGCTCCCTTCCGAGGTAAAAGGCGTGCCTCGGGCTTATCTCAAAGTGCTCCAGAATCGTGTCGATTATCGCGTTCGGTTCGTCGCCGACGATTGTAAGAATTGCCTCCGTCCCGCGATGAGCGTTGACCCAGATTCTCCCGTCCTCGACCCATATCCTGAAGTAAACGGGCTCCAGCCTAACAGGCCTCTCCTTTGCCTCGACAATCTTTTGGGTGGGTTCAAATTTCCAGTCATTGGCCCTCTTCTCCTTTAAAATCAGAAGGTCGAAGCCGAGGTCCTTGGGCATATCGAAGAGGTTCATGTCCAAGGCTCGTTTCAGCTCCCTGATCGAGCCCCTAGCCTTTGCGCTCGTCTCGGTTGTCAGGAGCAGGTTTATCGAAAGCTCCCTTGAGATTCCAGCAAGGAGGGCGTTTATCCCGACGCTGTCCGCATCGTATAGCTCAACCACGTTGCCGACTCCGGCGAGCAGAACGTCGTCGGGGTTCCTTTCGCGGTAGAGCTGGAAGGCAGTTATGGAACGCGCAAGGTATGGCACGTGCTCGAGGATTAGGTCCGGAATGACCGTTTTGTAGCCCAGCCCAAGGGCCCTTTCCTTGAGCTCCTCCAGGAACTCAACCCTCTCCAAAGGCTTAACCGGGAAGAAGCCCCTCCTCTGGTTCGTCGGGATTAGAACCACGGGCTTTTCCGTTACGAGTTCCTCAACGTTTCCGGCATCAACGCTCAGGAAGAGGTCGGCGTAGTCCAGAGCCATCTCAATCTCAGCCGTGTTGAGGGAGTCGAAGCTAATCGGTACTTCAAAGCCCTTCTCCATGAGTTGCTCGCGGATTTCCGGGATTTCCTCGATGAAGTCTGGATTCGTCTCCCCGGCCACCATGCCGATGTCTATTATGTCAGCACCCTCACGGAGGTAGTAGAGGGCCCTCTCAACGGTCTTTTCAACGCCGAGCCTCGGGGCATCGACGACCTCGCCGAGAATCCGGGCCGGAAAGTCCCTCCCAGCTGGCAGGTTTCCAATGAGAACGTTCCAGGGCCTTTTTAGGGCCTTTTCAATGTAGCGCCTATTCCGTGTTCTGTTCCGGATGTCCTCTGCTTTTTTCAGGCCGTCGAGGGAGAAGAGCTCATCGGCTGGCTTTTCCCTGCTCAGCTTGAAGCCCTTCCTCAGGGCCTTAAGTATCTGGGGCAAATCCATAGCATTCCTAGGGCCCTTGAACGTTGGAACCCCAAGTTCGTCCTCTATAACCTGAGCGGAGCCCCGAACGAGGCCGGGGATTAGAATAAGGTCGTAGTTTCCTCTCTTGATTCCGGCCTTTTTGAGGTAATGGACTATGAGCTCAGGTGTGAGGAAGGCCGCGACGCTGACTGGTGTAACGAAGACGTCGCAACCCTCACCGTACTTCCTGACGAGGGGCTCGGCGAGCCTGCCCGTAACCAGCAGAATTTTCTCGGGCCTCTTCATGGTCGAATGTTGGGGTTTTGGCTTAAAAGCCCTCGGCCGGTAGGTGGCTCATCACATCTCAGCCGGGAGTAGCTCGTCATCGGGCTAAAGGTACTCACTGAATAGTAAATCCTCCAGCCTTCCTCCGGCCTTTTTGAAAAGGTTTACACTCCAGCCAACGTTTCCAACATTCTCCGGCCTGTGGGCGTCGCTGGCAAAGGTAAGTTTAACCCCCCGTTTAATGCACTCCCTAACGAACTCCAAATCGGGAACGCGGTAGCTGGAGCTTATCTCAAAGGCCTTACCGTTTTCTTCGGCGAGTTTTATTATCTCAAGGAGTTCCTCCCAGAGGGGGTAACCTATGTAAGGAAAGTTCGCCCCAAAGTGGCCTATCACGTCAACGTTCTCATCGGTGAGGGCGATCCTGACGAGGTTCAGGTATTCCTCAGGCCGTTCAACCCACTCGTGAACGCTCGCAATCACGAAGTCCAGCTTTCTCGCCATCCAGCCAGGGACATCTACACCGTTCGGGGTTATGTTCCCCTCCACTCCCGCTAAAACTGTTATGTCGCTTTCCCTGCCCCAGCGCCCGATTTCACCCAGATAGGCGTTGAAGCTTCCCTCACTCAGGTAGTGGACATGATCCGTTATAGCAACCAGTAAGAGGCCTTTCATTTCGGCCTCGGCTATGTTATCAACGACCTCACCTTCTCCGTCCGAGTAAAGCGTGTGAGTGTGAGCATCGTGAAGCATGGTAGATGAGACTCTTTTGGGTTTAAAACACTTATGGACAAAATATCCAACGTAAAGATAAGTCTTGAACTTTGACAAAGGTTTAAATATTCACACGTCCAATTTTCTGCGGTGGTGTTCATGGTTGAGCGCTCAAAGGTTCGCGTTGTGATAGCGAAACCCGGTCTTGACGGTCACGACAGAGGAGCGAAGGTCGTTGCGAGGGCTTTAAAGGAAGCCGGTTATGAGGTTATCTACACGGGAATAAGGCAAACACCGGAGCAAATAGTTGAGACTGTAATTCAGGAAGATGCCGCCGTTCTGGGCATAAGCATACTCTCTGGGGCACACATGGTTCTGATTCCAAAGATAATCAAGCTCCTCGAGGAGAGGGGGATAAAGCCAAACGAGGACATAGTCATATTCGCCGGGGGTATAATCCCGCCCGACGACGCGGAGGAGCTTAAGAAAATGGGTGTTGCGGAAGTGTTTGGCCCTGGGACTCCATTAAAGACGGTGATAGAGTTCGTTGACAAGGCAGTTGAAAAACTAAAGAGATTCAAAAACGCTTAACTTTATATTTATTCAGCTGGATAATTTCTCCAGTGATGAAAATGGAGAGTGTAGAGTCATTGATCCAGCTGGCCCTATCAGGGGATAAAAAGGCAATAGCAAGGCTGATAACCCTCGTTGAAAACGATGAGGATAAGGCGAGGGAAATAATACGGAAGATTTACCCGCACACCGGCAGGGCGTATGTTGTCGGGATTACAGGTCCGCCCGGCTCGGGAAAGTCGACGCTTCTTGACAAGCTAATAAAGCTGGCCAGAGAGGATGGCCACAGGGTCGGGGTCATTGCCATTGACCCTACTTCGCCATTCACCGGGGGCGCTTTACTGGGAGACAGGCTCAGGATGCAGAGGCACTCCACGGACCCGGGAGTTTTCATAAGGAGTATGGCAACCAGGGGTTCCCTTGGCGGTCTGGCAAAAGCCACTAACGATGCTATAAAGGTTCTGGACGCCTCAGGCTACGACCTGATATTCGTCGAGACGGTTGGAGTCGGCCAGATTGAAGTTGATATAGTCAAAACAGCTGACACCGTCGTTCTCGTGACCGTTCCGGGTCTCGGCGATGAAGTTCAGGCCATAAAGGCCGGCCTCATGGAGGTTGCCGATATTTTCGCCATCAACAAGGCCGACAGGGAAGGCGTCGAGATGGTTTACCTGGAACTCAAGATGGCGCTAGAATTCGAGAGGGACAAATGGAAACAGCTCAGCTGGGAACCCCCGATAGTTGAAACGACAGCATTCACCCTCAAAGGCGTTAGACCCCTGTGGGAGGCAATAAAGAGCCACAGGAAGCACATGGAGGAGAGCGGAAGGTTGAAGGAGCGCAGGGCTTTCCGCGCCAGGGAGGAAGTGAAAACAATCATAGCATCGTCAATAGCAAAAAGAGTAGAGGAAAAACTTGAGAAAGGGGAGTCCAGAGAACTTATTGAGAAAGTTGTGGAGAGAAAGCTTGACCCCTATTCAGCCTCTCAAATTATCATGAAAAAACTTAAAGCGGATCTCTGGGGGTGATTGGATGTTTAAGAAGATAGACCACGTTGGTATAGCCGTTAAGAACCTGGAGGAGGCCATAAAGGTCTGGGAGGGCCTTGGGCTCAAGGTTGACGAGATTGAGGAAGTCCCGGACCAGAAGGTCAGGACAGCGATAATCCACATTGGAGAAAGCAGGATTGAGCTTCTTGAGCCGACCACTGAAGACTCGCCAATAGCAAAGTTCATAGCCAAGCGCGGTGAGGGGATACACCACATAGCACTCGGCGTTACGAACATTGAGGAGCACCTTAGGGAGCTCAAGGAGAAGGGCTATCGGCTCATCGATGAGGAGCCTAGGATTGGAGCCGGTGGGGCCAAGATTGCTTTCGTACACCCAAAGGCTGTTACCGGTGTTCTTCTCGAACTCTGTGAGAGAAGTGAGTGAACTTTGAAAGTATTGCATTGAATTTTCTTTTCTTCAATTTAAAACTTAAATTGTTATCTAATTGGCCAGTAAAACTTATAAACAGATTGTCTCAAGTACTAGTAGACCAACTTAGATGTTCCAATGTGTTCTATAATTCATGAGGAAGTGGCGACATATGTTCCTACGAAGAAAAACCCATGGAAAATTCCGTAGGGTCATAAATTACAGGACACTTCCAGCCATACTAGAAACTATCTCCGATAAGAAAATTCTCATAACCCGAAAAATGCCGGGCGAGATCCCAACTCAAAATATAGTTCATATATGGGTAACAAGAGTAAGACACCCAAACGCAATTGAACCAACTAACCTCTATGTTATAGAGCAAAAGGTTTGGAATGCACTGCTGGATAATTCTGGCACAGTCATTCTAGATGCCTTTGAGTACCTGCTCCTTGAGAACGGCCTTGAAAGAACACTTCGCTTTGTGGGAAAGCTGAGAGACATGGCAATCCTTTCAAATTCGGATTTTTATGTAACTGTTAGTGACGGGATAGATGAAAGAATCCTTGCAATGTTAAAAAGAATCGTTGAGTGAGGTTTATATATCATCCCTCCCCCTTCTCCACTTAGGTGTGAGCTATGCCTTACATCGAGAAGATAGAAATGAAGGGTTTCAAATCCTACGGTAACAAAAAGGTCGTTGTTCCGCTCGCAAAGGGTTTTACCGCCATAGTGGGTGCAAACGGTTCTGGAAAGAGCAACATCGGTGACGCCGTTCTCTTCGTTCTGGGGGGCCTCTCGGCGAAGGCCATGCGCGCGAGCAGGATAAGCGACCTAATCTTCGCGGGTTCAAAAAGCGAACCCCCAGCGAAATACGCCGAGGTGGCTATGTACTTCAACAACGAGGACAGGGGTTTCCCGATTGATGAGGATGAGGTCGTAATCAAGAGGCGCGTTTACAAGGATGGGAGGAGCACATACTGGCTCAACGGAAAAAGGACGAGCAGGAGCGAGATAATAGACCTCCTGAGCGCGGCCATGATTTCTCCAGATGGTTACAACATCGTCCTTCAGGGGGACATAACGAAGTTCATCAAGATGTCGCCAACAGAGAGGAGGCTCATAATAGATGACATCTCGGGAATAGCCGAGTACGATTCCAAAAAGGAGAAAGCCCTGAAGGAACTCAAGCAGGCTGAGGAGAACCTTGCGCGCGTTGACCTGCTCATAAGGGAAGTCAAGGCCCAGCTCGACAAACTCGAAAAGGAGCGAAACGACGCCTTAAGATACCTCGACCTCAAGGAGAGAGTGGAGAGGGCGAGGGTTACTCTTCTCCTCGGGGAAATTAAGAGACTTGAAAACCTGATTGAGGAAGAGGGCGCAAGGGACAGGGAGATTGAGGCGGAAATAGAGGCCCTAAACGCTAAACTCAAGGAGATAGCGAAGGAAATAGTGGCCAAGGAGAGAGAGCTTGCCGAAGTCGAGAGGGAGCTTGAGGAGAAGAGCGAGGACGGGATTCTGGAGGTAACGAGGAGGATAAGCGAGGTAAGGTCAAAGATTGAGATGGCCAGAAGGAACATTGAGAATGCCCAGCGGGAAATCGAGGAGAGCCAGAGGAGACTCGCGAAGGCCAAGGACGAGCTCAAGAGAATAGGTGAGGAGATAGAAAAGAGCAGAAACGCCATTAAGAGATGGTCTAAGAGAAGGGAGAAGCTCCTGGCCGACATAAAGAGCCTGGAAAGCGTGAGGAACGAGCTGGTTGTAAAGCTCGGTGAGATTGACAGGCGCTACTCCCTCGCCAGGGAGGAGTTTGATAAGGTCGTTGAAGAGCTTGAAGAGGCCAAGAAGGGCCTCTACATGAGGGAAAGCGAAATCGAGAAGTTCAGGGAAGAAATCGAAAAGGCTAAGGCCAGGATAACAAAGGCCCAGCTCAGGAGGAACGTCCTCCGCGAAAAGATTGAGGAAACGAAGAGGGCACTCGAAGAAAAGCGCTCCGAGCTGTCCGAGGTTGACGGAAAGCTCTCAAAGGCCGAGGCGAGGCTCAGGAAGCTTGAAAAAGAACTCGAGGAGAAGACGAGAGGACTCAGAAAGATTGAACCCGAACTTGCGAAGGCAAAGGAAGAACTCATAAAGGCCGAAGCCCAGAGAGAAGTCAGGGGTAACCGCGCCGTTGAGTTCCTCAAGGCCAGCAACATCCCCGGCCTCTACGGGTCCCTGGGCGAGTTGATAACCGTCAAAGACGGCAGGTATTCCCTGGCGGTTGAGGTGGCCCTCGGCGGAAACTACGACAGTATCGTTGTCGAAGACGACAGGGTTGCTGAAAAAGCGATAAGGCTCCTCAAGGAAAGGAAACTCGGGAGGCTGACCTTTCTACCCCTCAACAAGATAAAGCCCCGCTCGATGAGAGAAAACCCCGCCCTCGGAGTTCCGGCCATGGACGTCGTTTCCTACGACCCCCGTTTTAAGAACGCTGTAGCATATGCACTCGGCGACACGCTCATCGTTGAGGACATGGACGAGGCGAGAAGCGTTGGCATAGGCAGGGTTAGAATGGTGACCCTTGGGGGGGAGCTCCTTGAGAGAAGCGGTGCCATAACAGGCGGTCACTACAGGCCGAGGGGCAGGCTCGGTGTAAACGTCGAGGAGATTAGAAGGAAAGTTGAGAAGCTTGAGCGTGAAAAAGAGGCGATTGAAGCGGAGATAAACTCCCTCAAAGCCGAGAGGAAGGGGCTGGAGAATACAATCTTTGAGCTCCGCATGAAGAAGAGCGAGCTATCGAAGGATTTACAGGTTCTCCAGCGGGACCTCGAGAGGCTCTTGGCAGAGGACAGAGCCCTGAAGGAAGAAATAACGGAGAACGAGAGCCTGATTGAGACCCTCACATCAAAGATAGAGGAAGCAAAGGGCGAGATGGCAAAGCTCCGTGGAAGAATTGAGAGGCTCGAAAAGAAGAGGGAGAAGCTCAGAAAGGCCCTTGACAACCCGGAGGCAAGGGAACTCAACGCCAGAATCAGGGAAGTTGAAGGGGAAATTAGCAAACTCAAAGAGGAGCTCAGCAGGGTGGAGAGCAAACTTGAGGGGCTTGAGAGCAGGATAAACGAGGAACTCCTCCCGAGAAAGGCCGACCTCGAGGAGGAAATTGAGGGGCTGATAAACAAGATAAACGCCCTTCAGGCAAACATAAAGGAAAACGAGGAGGCTATAACGAGGCTTAAAGCCGAGCTGGAAGAGCTGAAAAAGGCGGAGGAGAACGTAAAGGACGAGCTGAAGGAGCTCCGCGATAGGCGTGAGAGGCTGAAGAAAACGATAGCGGAACTGAGGAAGGAGAAGGACGAGCTGAGCAACAGACTCCAGGAGCTGAGGATAGAGGCCAACACCCTCAAGATAAAGCTGGCACAGGCCCAGAATACGCTCAAAGAGAAGAGAAACCAGCTCAAACACTTCGACGCGAAACTGATTAAGTCCATAAAGGAAATCCCACTGGAGCTTGAGGCCCTAAGGGAAGAAATCGAGAGAATGGAGGAGGAGATACGCTCCCTCGAACCCGTCAACATGAAGGCCATCGAGGACTTCGAGGTCGTTGAGAGGCGCTATCTCGAGCTGAAGAGCAAGCGCGAGCAGGTTCTTGCCGAAAAGGAAAGCATAGAGGAGTTCATCGAGGAGATAGAGGGCCAGAAAAAGCAGGTCTTCCTTCAGACGCTGGAGGCGATAGCGAAGAACTTCTCAGAGCTGTTCGCCAAGCTTTCCCCCGGCGGGGAGGCGAGGTTAATCCTTGAAAACCCAGAGGACCCGTTCGCAGGGGGCCTTGAAATTGAGGCAAAGCCCGCCGGAAAGGACGTCAAGAGGATTGAGGCAATGAGCGGTGGCGAGAAGGCGATAATAGCACTGGCCTTTGTCTTTGCGATACAGCGCTACAAACCGGCGCCCTTCTACCTCCTCGACGAGATAGACGCACACCTCGACGATGCAAACGTCAAGCGCGTTGCGGATTTGATTAAAGAAGCCTCGCAGGAGAGCCAGTTTATTGTAATAACCCACCGCGACGTCATGATGGCCAACGCCGACAGGATTATAGGGGTAACCATGAGGAACGGCGTCTCCAAGGTCGTCTCGCTCAGCCTTGAGAAGGCCAGGAAGATACTCGAGGAGATTAGGAGGAAAAGCGACGAGGAGCACAGGGAGATGTTTGGCCGTCTGGAGGGCTGAGAATGGAATCGAAAAGGGAAGAGGAAATAACGCCCATTGACATACTCCTCCAGCTCGTTCAGATGGGACGCGTTGACCCGTGGAACATAGACATCGTTGACCTGACCGAAAAGTACATCCAAAGGCTCAGGGAGATGAAGGAGCTAGACCTCAGGGTCTCAGCGAGGGCAATACTTGCCGCTTCAATCCTTGTGAGAATGAAGAGCGAGGCGTTGCTTTACGAGGAAGAGGAAGGGGAAGAGGAAAAGGAAGAGGAAAAGATTCGTGTTGAAGTTGAGCCACTGGCCCCTCCCCTCAGGAGAGTCGAACGCTACTACACATTCGATGATCTCATAGAGGCCCTGATGGACGCACTTGAAGAGGCGGAGAGGAGAAAACCGCGGAAGAGGAAAAGGGAAGAGATTGAGGAAGAAGTGTTCGTCGTTGACGACTTCAGGGTTGATATCGAGAAACACGTCAACAGGCTCTACGAGATAGTCAAAAGGCTCTACGATGAAACGAAGAGGCCGATAAGGTTCTGGGACCTGGTGTTCGACAACACCCCCAAGGTCATCGCGAGAACTTTCCTCTACCTGCTTTTCCTCGCGAACATGGGAAAGGTTGACCTAGTTCAGGAGGAGCCCTTTGGGGAGATACTTGTGGTGCCCCTCGAAGGGAACGCCTGAGTTTCAAACTTTTCCCTTTCACCCTTCTTGGCCGGCCGGAATGTTATCGCGAGGAGGGGCCTCTCGCTACCCACGTAGAGGCTTTTCTTTTCCCTGTTAATATAAAAACAATATGTGCCATCGGGGATTTCACTCAAAAATTTAAGGGGAACGGTTTCCCTAACGATTCTCCCGTCAAGGAAGACGCACCGGTAGGCATCTCTCAGCTTCTCGACCCTCTTTCGTATTTCCTCCTTGGGGAGCCTTTCACACTCTAGTTCAACGCAGACGAGGCTCTTTTTCCCGTCCGTAAAAATTACAACCCCCTCTTTCAAGTCAATTCTAACCGAGCGGTCGAGGAATTCCCAGAGATGGGCGTAGATTCTTCCGATTTTCCTCTTCTTTGCGAGCCTTTTGACGAGCCTTTCCATGGCGTGGTTCGTGAGTAGCATGTTATTGACTTGGGGAAAAGGTTTAAACCATTCACCGTGTAGGTTCTTATGTAGGTGGTAACCACTCATGAGAGTATCAAACTCCCTGCTCATAGCCCTCTTCCTCATGGCCTCGCTAGTGGATTTGACAACGACCCTCTACGGTATTGAGATAGGATTCTCCGAGGCCAATCCCGTTATTGCCCACAGGCTGGACGATGTTCCTTCCTTTGTCCTCAGTTACATGGCGTACACCCTTCTTGGGACGGCCCTGCTGTGGTTTTCCCTCAAGATGGGCCAGTTTTCACGTGCGTTCAAAGCCTTCGCCCTGCTCTTCGTTCTCCTGAAGACCTTTCCGGCCATTAACAACGTTCTCCTCCTAGCTAGAGTGCGACATCTATCCCCCGTTTTCACCCTCGCCTGGAAGTTTCTGAGCTCGATATGAGAAGCTTTTTATCTCCACTCTCGTCACTTAGAGTATGGGCTATCTCAGGAGAGACCTAATCGAACCCCGAGTTTATCAGGAGGTAATATACGCCCGCTGTAAGGAGCGAAACTGCCTCGTTGTTCTGCCCACCGGGTTAGGGAAGACCCTCATAGCGATGCTCATAGCCGACTACAGGCTCTCGAAGTATGGGGGAAAGGTTCTCTTTCTGGCCCCTACGAAGCCCCTCGCGGTTCAGCACGCGGAGAGCTTTAAAAAGCTCTTCAACCTCCCGCCGGAGAGGATAAACGTCCTCACCGGAGAGCTTTCTCCCGAGAAGAGAAGGAAGCTCTGGGAGGAGAGCGTAGTAATCACAGCTACTCCTCAGACAGTTGAGAACGACATCCTGACCGGTAGAATTTCCCTGGAAGACGTCGTTCTGCTCGTTGTAGACGAGGCCCACAGGGCGGTGGGTAACTACGCCTACGTCTTTATCGCGAAGGAGTATCTTAAGACGGCGAGGCACCCCCTCGTTCTGGGCCTGACGGCTTCACCCGGTAGCGACGAGGAGAAGATAAGGGAAATAGTTAACAACCTCGGTATCGAGCGCATAGAGGTGAGAACCGAGAGTTCTCCCGATGTGAAGCCCTACGTCCAGAGGATAGCCTTCGAGTGGGTAAGGGTTGAGTTGCCCGGGATATACAAGGAGGTCAGAAAAATTCTCCGCGAGATGCTGAAGGAGAGCCTTAAGCCCCTCGCAGATGCCGGTTTAATAAGCTCCTCTTCTCCAGACGTTCCAAAGAGGGAAGTCCTACTGGCCGGCTCGAAGATAAACCAGGCGATAGCTAAGGGAGATTACTCCATAGGCCACCTTAAGAAACACCAGGCCAAGGCCATGAAACTCCATCATGCCATCGAGCTCTTGGAGACGCAGGGTCTAACTGCACTCAGGAACTACATCAAAAAGCTCCGCAAAGACCGCTCAAAATCGAGCAGGGAACTCATAGAGGACCCCCGCATGAGGAAGATAACCTACCTCCTCGTCCAGGCCAAGGAGAGTGGAATAGACCACCCGAAAATGGAGAAGCTTAAGGAGATAATCCGCAGGCAACTTGAAGAAAAGCCGAACTCCAAGATAATCGTCTTCACAAACTACAGGGACACGGGTAAAAAAATCGTGGAAGAGCTTGAATCAATGGGAATTTCCGCCAGACGGTTCATAGGCCAGGCCAGCAGGAGAAGTGACAGGGGAATGAGTCAAAAGGAGCAGAAGGAAGTCCTTGACGCTTTCTCCAGGGGAGATTTCAACGTTCTCGTTGCAACAAGCGTCGGCGAGGAGGGCCTTGACGTCCCGGAGGTGGATTTGGTCGTCTTCTACGAGCCGGTCCCGTCGGCAATAAGGAGCATTCAGAGGCGTGGCAGAACCGGCAGACACAGGCCCGGCAGGGTAGTCATCCTCATGGCCAAGGGGACTCGCGATGAAGCCTACTACTGGAGCTCCCGGAGAAAGGAGAGGGGAATGTTCGACGCAATCAAGAGAATCACCAGAGAACTCGAAAAGAAACGTGAGAAGGAGGGTAAAATAAAGGAAAAAGCTCCGGAGAGTGCGCCGATGGGAAAGGGCAAAATAACACCCCTTGATGCATTTCTAAAGTTAAAACGGGAGAGACCTAAATCTGCTAAAGTGAGTGAGGGTAAAGGGAATCAGAAGGCCGAAAAGGAAAAAGCTGAAGCCGAAAAGCACGCTGGAGAGCTCCCGATAAAGCCGATTTTCGTGAGAAAGCCGAAGGGCATAGTTGTCTACGTTGATTCCCGCGAGCTGAGGAGCGGTGTTCCTAAGCTGTTGAAGGAACTCGGCGCCGAAGTGGAGGTTAAAACTTTGGACGTTGCCGATTACGTGGTCAGCGAGGATGTTGGAATAGAGAGGAAGAGCGCCAACGACTTCATTCAGTCCATCATAGACGGCAGGCTCTTCGACCAGGTCGAGAGGCTAAAGAGGGCCTATGCAAAGCCCGTCATCATAATCGAGGGCGAGCTCTACGGCATCAGGAACGTTCACCCAAACGCGATAAGGGGGGCCATAACAGCCGTAACGCTCGACTGGGGCGTTCCTGTGCTTTTCTCCTCGGGCAAGGAGGAAACCGCCAGCTACATTTACCTCCTGGCGAAGCGAGAGCAGGAGGAGAGGAAGAAGGAAGTCCGCTTGAGGAGCGAGAAGAAAGCCTTAACGCTGGCGGAGAGGCAGAGGCTAATAGTAGAGGGCCTGCCCAACGTCTCCGCAACGCTGGCGAAAAGGCTTTTGAAGCACTTTGGCAACGTCGAGAGGGTTTTTACGGCGAGTGAGGAGGAGCTCAAGGAAGTCGAGGGCATCGGAGAGAAGAAAGCTAGAGAAATAAGGAAGGTCATCACCGCTCCATACGTCGAGGACGAGGAATAAGGAGTTTTTTAACTCTCAGAAAGTTTCTGGTGCGGGGGCGGGGATTTGAACCCCGGAACCCCTACGGGACGGGACCCTCAATCCCGCGCCTTTGACCAGGCTCGGCAACCCCCGCGTTGCCAAATATAGGGCAGTAGTACGGTTTATAAATTTTTCTGTATATTGTCAGAAGATTTTACCGAAAGATTTATAAACACGCTTCTCCTCTATGGTCTCGGGTCGTGGGCCGGTAGCTTAGCCTGGTTAGAGCGGCGGACTCTTAATCCGCAGGTCGGGGGTTCAAATCCCCCCCGGCCCGCCAAAGCGCGTTTCTCCTCGGCGCGTTCTGAGAAGGGGCGCGTTTGAGACTTCAGCGTTAAGGAGATTTGGAAAATGAGTTTTAAGGAGCTTGGCTTATCGGAGGCCTCAGTTGAGGCCGTGGGGAAAAAGGGCTTTTTTGAGCCCACCGACGTTCAGAAGGAAGTCATACCACTGATTCTCCTCGGGAAGAACGATATTGTTGGTCAGTCGAAAACTGGCACTGGAAAGACGGCGGCTTTTGGTCTGCCAATCCTCGATATGGTTGAGGCCGGACAAAGGAGAGTTCAGGCTCTTATCCTTACCCCAACCAGGGAGCTGGCAATTCAGGTGAGTGAGGAGCTCCGCTCTCTTCGCGGAAAGCGAAAGATTGACATCTACGCGGTCTACGGCGGTCAGCCAATAGGCCCTCAGATAAGGGCACTTAAAACGGCCCAAATAGTCGTTGGAACACCCGGCAGAGTTCTCGACCACATCAGGCGTGGCACCCTTAAGCTCGACTCCCTTCGCTTCTTCGTCCTTGACGAGGCCGATAAGATGCTGGACATGGGCTTTCAGGAGGACATCGAGGCGATTTTCAGGGCAACACCCAGAAAGAAGCGCGTTATGATGTTCTCGGCGACGATGCCGATGGAAGTGCTTTTACTCGCCAAGAAGTACATGAGAAACTCGGAGGTTGTAATCGTCAGCAGGGACGAGCTCGTTCCGGGTGAGGTAGAACAGGAGTTTGTAGAGACCGTTCCCGCAAGACGCTATGGAATCCTGCGGAAAATTCTTAGCGGTGACTTCTACGGTATAGTTTTCTGCCAGACGAAGGTGGAAACAAGGGAGCTGGCTGAAAGGCTTAGAAAGGACGGCTTTAGGGCTGATGTCCTCAACGGTGACATGAGCCAGCCATCCAGGGAGAAAACCTTCAGGCGCTTTAAGGAAGGTAGAACAAGGGTTCTGGTTGCGACGGATGTTGCCGCTAGGGGTCTGGACGTCCCCGAGATTACCCACGTTGTTAACTACTCCATACCGATGAACGCGGAGCAGTACATCCACAGGATTGGGAGAACCGGGAGGATGGGCCGGAGGGGTAAGGCGATAACATTTATTCAGCCAGGAGAACTGAGAAGGTTTAGGCACATAGCAAGGCAGGCTGGCGTTGACGTCAGGAAGTCAGAGCTGAGCGAAGAACTGCCCAGGGAGTACCGCGAGATGGTTAGAAGGGATGAGCTTGAGAAGGAGTACAGGCGAAGATGGGGAAAGAACAGGCCGAGACAGAGGAGAAGGCGCCATTGAACTGCCCTTCATTTCCCTCTTCTATTTTCGTTGCGAGCATTGAATAAAGAGAGCGAGCTTTTCTGCGTCACAACAAAGGTTCTTAACGAGAAAACGGTGATAGAAGGGTTTTGGCGCCGGGGCAGGGATTTGAACCCTGGCGGGCAAACGCCCACGGACTCTCCAGGCCCGCGCCTTCCCAGGCTAGGCTACCCCGGCGCATAAAGGAGAGGAATCAGGAGATGAGCTCAATCTCGATGGTGACGTCCTCGGGAACGCGGATGCGCATAATCTGGCGCATGGCCCTTTCGTCGGCCTCGATGTCGACGAGCCTCTTGTGAACGCGAAGCTCCCAGCGGTCGAAGGTGGCCGAACCCTCTCCGTCCGGGCTCTTTCTGGTGGTTATCCTTATCCTCTTGGTCGGGAGCGGTATCGGACCACTCATCCTGACACCGGTTCTCTCGGCTATCTGCTTAATTTGGTCTGTGACCTCGTTGAGGGCCTTGATGTTTGTACTAGCAAGCTTAATCCTCGCCTTCTGCATTTCCGTCCCTCCTAAGGTTTAGGAAGTAAAGGAAAGGCCGGAGAAATCACTCGGCCTTCTGGATGGAGATAACCATACCGGCAGCGACGGTCTGGCCCATGTCACGGATGGCGAACCTACCGAGCTGTGGTATCTCCTTGACCGGCTCGATGACCATGGCCTTGGTCGGCCTGAGTATGACGATGGCTGAGTCACCGGTCTTGATGAACTGCGGGTTCTCTTCAACGATGTTTCCTGTTCTCGGGTCGAGCTTAGCAAGGAGCTGCTCGAACCTAACAGCGACCTGGGTGGTGTGGGCGTGAAGTACCGGGGTGTAGCCAACTGTAATAGCGGTTGGGTGGTTGAGGACGATTATCTGGGCCTTGAAGGTGTCCTTCGGCCTGACAACTGTCGGCGGGTTGGTGGTGTGTCCGGCAACGTCACCGCGCTTTATGTCGTTCTTACCAACGCCACGGACGTTAAATCCGATGTTGTCACCCGGGTAAGCCTCCTGGAGTGGCTCGTGGTGCATCTCGATGGACTTGACTTCACCCTGGATGGGCTTGTGGAAGATTGTTGAAGCTGGCTCGAAGATGACTACGTCGCCAACCCTGAGAACACCGGTCTCAACCCTACCAACTGGGACGGTACCGACACCCTTGATGGAGTAGACGTCCTGAATCGGTATCCTGAGAGGCTTGTCGACTGGCTTCGGTGGCTCGGGTATCTGGTCGAGGGCCTCGATGAGGGTTGGACCCTTGTACCAGGGCATCTTGTCGCTCCTCTTGACGACGTTGTCGCCTTCCCAAGCGCTAATCGGAATAACCGGGAAGTCCTTGTAGCCGAGCATCTTGAGGAGCTTCTCGACCTGGGCCTTGACCTTCTCGAAGACCTTCTGGTCGTAGTTGACCATATCCATCTTGTTGATGGCGACGATTATGTGGTTTATACCCAGGGTCCTGGCAAGGAAGGCGTGCTCCTTGGTCTGGGGCATGACACCATCGGTGGCAGCGACCACAAGAACTGCAGCGTCAGCCTGGCTGGCACCGGTAATCATGTTCTTAACGAAGTCTCTGTGGCCCGGAGCGTCAATGATGGTGATGTACCTGTGCGGAGTCTCGAACTTGGTGTGGGCGACGTCAATGGTGATACCCCTCTCGCGCTCCTCCTTGAGCCTGTCCATGACCCAAGCGAACTTGAAGGACTTACCCTTCTCACCCATCTCCTCGAACTTCTTGATGATGTTCTCCGGAATGTTGGCGGTATCGAAGAGCAGTCTTCCGATGGTTGTACTCTTTCCGTGGTCGACGTGGCCGATAAACACTATATTAACGTGTGGCTTCTCCTTTGCCATTTTCAAACACCTCCAAATTTTGGTCTAGTCCGATTGACTAGGACGGCTTTTTAAATTTTTCGAACCTCAGCCCCCTCGAGCGGGAAACCCGCCGTTTACGAGGGGACCTCATGAGTTCCGACCCTAACTTGAGGGGGGAGTTTAAAAAGTTAACTAATCGCCTTTGAACGCGGATTTGTTAAAATTTGGACTTCTCTTTTCTGAGTGAAAGGATTAGGCCGAGAACGAACCAAAATTCTAGAATTGAGAAAGGGAAAGGAATTGGAAACTCACTGCTGTGGGCAGACGTCCTTCTCGGTCGGCGGATTCGGGTCGAGGCCCTTCCTCTGGCGTATCTGCCTGATAATCTGCTGGGCCAGCTCGTTCGGAACGCGCTTGAAGCCCGCATGTTCAGTGCTCCAGAGGGCCCTTCCGCTGGTTGCACCACGTATCGCTCCCGCGAATCCGAACATCTCTGCAACTGGAGCCTCGGCGATGATAATCATGACTTCTCCTTCCTGCCTCATATCGATGAGCTGACCGCGCCTCTGGTTGATTTCCCTGCTGACGGCACCCATGTACTCATAGGGCACGTTGATGATAACCTTCTGGTAGGGCTCGTAGAGGACCGGACCGGCCTTCATCATGGCACAGTGGATGGCAGTCCTTATGGCCGGGTATATCTGAGCCGGACCGCGGTGGACGTTGTCCTCGTGTATCTTGGCATCGTGGAGCCTGACTATGACCTTCATGACTGGCTCTTTAGCGAGCGGTCCCTCGTCCATGGCCATGTGGAAACCGTCAACGAGTAAGTCCATGACCTCGTTGAGGTACTGGATACCCTTGGTGTTGTCGAAGAACATGTTACCGTTGTAAACGTCAACGATGCCCTTGGCCATCTCGTAGTCCATGCCAAGTTCAGCTAGCTTCTTTGCTACTTCCTTCGGGTTCTTGGGTCTACCCTCCGGGATGATACCCTCCTTGATGGCCTCGTAAATCTCGTCGGGCATTGGCTCGACGGTTATGTAGAACCTGTTGTGCTTGTTCGGGCTCTTTCCTTCGACGATTGGGCTCTTCTTGGTGACGCTCTCGCGGTAGACGACTATCGGCGGTGAAACGTCAACGTCAATCTTCCAGTCTTCCTTGAGCTTGACGAGCTTGACCTCGAGGTGGAGCTCACCCATACCACTGAGGAGGTGCTGGCCGGTTTCCTCGTCAATCTTGACGTGGAGCGTTGGATCTTCCTTGGCGAGCTGTCTCAAAGCCTCGATGAGCCTCGGCAAATCTTTGACGTTCTTGGCCTCAATGGCGACGGTAACCACCGGCTCGCTGACGTAGTGGAGGGCCTCAAACGGCTCAATAGGTTCTTCCGCAACGGTCTCACCGGCCATGGCGTCGCGCAGACCGGTAACCGCTACAATGTTTCCGGCCGGAACTGCTTCCATGTTAATCCTCTCGGGACCCATGTAGATACCGACCTGCTGGATTCTAGCTTTTCTCTTGCTGTTGATGAGATAAACCTCTTTACCGCTCTTGACGGTTCCGCTCCAGACACGGCCGGTGGCGACCTCACCGGCGTGCTTGTCGATGATTATCTTGGTCACGACCATGACCATCTTGCCCTTCGGGTCACACTTGAGCATAGCCTGGCCGACCTCGCTATTGATATCTCCCCTCCAGAGGTGTGGAATCCTGTACTTCTGGGCCTCAAGCGGATTCGGAAGGTGCCTAACGACCATATCGAGAACCACGACGTGGAGCGGAGCCTTCTGCCTGAGTGTTTTGAGATCACCGGCGTTGGTTAGCTCGACGATGTCCTTGAAGGTAACGCCTGTCTTCTTCATGAAGGGAACGCTGAGGGCCCAGTTGTAGTAGGCACTTCCAAAGGCGACGCTACCGTCCTCAACTTTGACCAGCCACTGGTTCTTGAACTCCTCCGGGGCGTAGCGCTTGATGAGTCTGTTGACGTCGGTGATTATCTTGGCGAAGCGGTTGAGTATCTCGTTCGGGCCGAGCTTGAGCTCCTTTATGAGACGGTCAACCTTGTTGATGAAGAGAACAGGCTTGACGTATTCTCTGAGGGCCTGCCTGAGAACGGTCTCGGTCTGGGGCATGACACCTTCAACTGCATCAACCACGATGATGGCACCGTCTATTGCCCTCATAGCTCTCGTAACGTCACCACCAAAGTCAACGTGACCCGGAGTATCAATCAGGTTGATAAGATAGTCCTGTCCCTCGTAGTTGTGAACCATTGAAACGTTGGCCGCGTTGATTGTAATACCCCTCGCCTGCTCCTGCTCGTCGAAATCTAAAACGAGCTGTTTTCCGGCAAGTTCTTCGCTAATCATTCCCGCTCCAGCGAGCAGGTTGTCGCTGAGTGTTGTTTTACCGTGGTCAATATGAGCGGCGATACCCATGTTCCTGATTCTCTCAGGTTGGGTCATCAGTTCTTTAATCTTCGCAATCATCTCTTCCCTTCTTCCCATAACACACCACCTTTGGATGAGCTTGTCGGCTTAACTTAAAAGGCCCGGTTATAAAGCTTTTCCCAGGTGAGAATAGAGGCAAGCTCCATGTTCTTTAAACTACTTAAGGGTTTTTGATACAAACTCCCTGACCTTTTCCCCAATGTCCTCCCTCGCGTAAATTCCCCACCGCCAGTGGCTTTCCTTAGCCTCGACGAGGGCCTTCACAACCGGCGAGACCTCACTGAGACGCTTGATTTCCCCGTTGCATTCGACGAAGGCGTTACGTTCCTCGAACTTGGGCATCTTGGGGTAGTCCAGCAAGGCGAGGTGGTCAAACTCTTCCTCAAGTTCTTTCCTCAGTTCCTCAACGAGCTCCGGCTCAAGCCTTTCACTGCTCCAGAGGACGCGTTTGTAGAGCTTCCGCTCATTTATCGCCCCTATCAGCTCTCTAACTTCCCGCCTGTCGCTCGCCCTGAGCCTTGCAACGAGGTCAATCTCGTCCATCTGTCGTATTTCCCTCTCGGCAATTCCTTCGAGTTCAACGGCCTTGCAGAGCATCGCGCCGGCTATCCTTGCGGTATGGTGCTGGTAAACCGTTGGGTACATCATGCTCCTCGATATCAGGAGGTTCTGGCCGGCCATTATGCCCTTCTCGCCGAGAACCAGTCTTTCTCCGTCCCACCTGAGATTCCTGATGAGCCTCTCAAGGTCAACGAGGCCGTAGGCAACGCCGGTGTAGTATGCGTCCCTCACAAGGTAGTCCATTCTGTCCGCGTCTATATCACCACTCACGAGCGGATGCTTAAGGAAACCAAGGAACTCCCCAATAGAAAACCGCTCCCTCAGAACGTCTCCGACTTCGCCGTGTTTTATGAGCCAGCGCGTGTTCTCCTCGTGCCTCGGGTAGAGACATTCGAGGGTGTGGGAGAAGGGATAGTGTCCAAGGTCGTGGAGAAGGGCCGAGTAAACGACTCCCTCCCCTATTTCTGAGTTCCTAGCCCGTATCAGTCTAGCTATGTGGAAGGTCCCCAAGGAGTGTTCAAAGCGCGTGTGTCTGGCGGAGGGATAGACGAGGAAAGCCAGACCGAGCTGGGTAATCCTCCTGAGCCTCTGGAACTCCGGCGTGTCAACCAGTCTAACGGCAAAGTCATCAAGCTCGATTCCGCCGTGTATTGGGTCGTGGACGAGTTTCATCGTCTCAGCTCCACGTTTCCGCGATAACGTCGTGCTTGTGAATGCTCTCGTTGCTGATAACTCTAACGTGGATTTTGCCCCTGAACTTCTCCCTCGCCTTTACAAAAATCTCCCTGGCAACGTCCTCGAC